>NZ_WXWI01000073.1:0-132071 GCF_009904895.1 Vibrio sp. V31_P5A7T61 | reverse complement strand
CAATCAGACTTTATCGAGTAACAAGACAATGTGGAGCGGTAGTTCAGTTGGTTAGAATACCGGCCTGTCACGCCGGGGGTCGCGGGTTCGAGTCCCGTCCGCTCCGCCACTGATAAAGAGCTTTGCTAAACAGCAAGGCTTTAGTTGTAAGATTATTTAGGGGTGTAGCTCCAATTGGTAGAGCAGCGGATTCCAAATCCGCGTGTTGGGAGTTCGAATCTCTCCACCCCTGCCAGATACAAAGGGTCTTAGTCGTTTGACTAAGACCTTTTTTGATCTAGGTACAATATTTTTAATTTCGGTAGCTTCCAAAGCAGCGGATCTCGCTAATCGCCAAAAGATGCGTGTGTTGGGTGTTAATAGCAAATCGTAAGCCTTAACAGCAATGTTAAGGCTTTTTTATTTTCGGTTATTTACTTATTAGAACACAACATTGGCATATAAAACGGGAAAATAAGGCATAAAATAGCCCTATAACGATCAACTTATAGGGCTATTTTCATCTCAGTCTTTAGTGTTGTCTGGCTCGGCCTGCTTCGCTTTTTCAATCATTGGAGTAATGGTAGAACCTTGCACTAAGATGGAAAATACAACCACAGCATAAGTCATCACCATTACCAATTCTTTCACATCAATTAATTTATCTGGAATGACCATTACCCCAGCTGGGATAGATAGCGCCATGGCTAACGCCAATCCACCTCGTAATCCTCCCCAAGTCAGAATTCTCACTGACCATGGGTTGTAATGACGAAAGCGTTTAAAGCCCAAATAAGATATCCACACACTCAGATAGCGTCCACATAGTACGAGTGGAATGGCAAAGGCCATTAGAATCCAATCTTCTTGATGAAATTCAAACAGCAACATTGACATACCGATCAATAAAAATAATACGCCATTTAAAAATTCATCTACGAGCTCCCAGAAATGATCTAAGTGCTCTTCACTCTCTTTAGAAAAACCGATAAAACGTGTCCAGTTACCGATCATAATGCCAGACACTACCATCGCTAAGGGACCGGAAACATGGATAACATCAGCAAAAACATACCCTGCGGTTGGGATACCGATAGTGAGTAAGAGCTCCATAGAATGGTCATCAGTAGCACTGATCAAGTAATGAAAGAGTAGGCCAAGTAAAAAGCCGTAAGCAATTCCGCCTAATGCTTCTTGAGCAAACAGTACAGTAACGCTGCCAATCGTTGGTGTTTCATGACCAAAAGCGATCGTGAATAGCGTGACAAAAATAACCAATCCGAAGCCGTCATTAAATAACGATTCTCCTTCAATTTGGGTCGAAATACGCTTGGGTGCATTGAGTTTTTTTACAATCGCAAGTACGGCAATCGGGTCCGTGGGGGAGATAAGGGAGCCAAACAGTAAACAATAAATCAGGTCAAGTTGAATACCAATAAACTGACAAAAGGCATACAACACTAGGCCGATGAAGAAGGTAGAGAAGAGTGTTGCTCCTAGAGCAAGTACGGTAATCTCCCACTTTTGTTCTTTTAGATTGGGTAGTTTGATCCCCAAGCCACCTGCAAATAGCAGAAACCCTAATATGCCTTTTAACAAAAAGCTTTCAAAATTAATTCTCGTTACAGTATCAGTGGCAATTTGTGCGAGATAAAACCAATCATTTTGTCCGGCAATGATGATCAATATCGAAAGCATCATTGAACCAGCGGTAATAGCAATGGTGGTTTGCATCTTGATTATTTTACTGTTGATAAAAGCAATCATCATCGCCGCGGCAGATAAAAAGCATAGGGTGTAGTAGACCGACATTCTCTTTCTCATTATGTAACAAGGTGTAATTAAAATTTTCGTTGTATCGATAACAAATAGCAAACATTTTCTAACAATTAGGTTTTGTTAATCGCAGGATTTTCGATGTCATTAATCTGGTTTTTAGACGTCTAGATTTCTAACTAAACTGTGATAGGATGAGGAATAAATACAAGGGAGTGAGGTTTTACAGTGGGAAGTCAGGTATCCAAGCAAATTGAGCAGCAACTCAAACACAGAATTTTACTGATTGATGGTGGTATGGGCACCATGATTCAGAGTTATCAGTTACAAGAGCAAGACTACCGAGGTAACAGGTTTGCTGATTGGCATTGTGATCTTAAAGGTAATAATGATCTCTTGGTTCTATCTCAACCATCATTGATCAAAGAGATCCATCATGCTTATTTAGCCGCTGGCGCTGATATTTTAGAAACGAATACTTTCAACTCGACCACCATTGCGATGGCCGATTACGATATGCAGTCATTAAGCGCAGAAATTAATTATGCTGCTGCGCAACTAGCACGCCAAGTCGCCGATGAATGGACTGAAAAAACGCCCGATAAACCACGCTATGTTGCGGGTGTACTCGGTCCGACTAACCGAACTTGCTCGATCTCGCCCGATGTAAATGATCCCGGTTACCGCAATGTCAGCTTTGATCAATTGGTTGACGCCTATTCAGAATCGACGCGAGCCTTGATTGAAGGCGGGTGCGATTTGATCATGATTGAAACGGTATTTGATACGCTTAATGCGAAAGCCTGTGCTTTTGCGGTTGATGGTATCTTTGATGAATTAGGTTACGCATTACCTGTAATGATTTCAGGCACGATCACCGATGCGTCCGGAAGAACCCTTTCAGGTCAGACAACGGAAGCCTTCTATCATTCTCTGCGCCATGTTCGACCACTCTCTTTTGGTCTTAACTGTGCGCTTGGTCCCGATGAGCTGCGCCCATACGTCGCGGAATTATCGCGAATATCAGAAAGCTATGTCTCTGCTCATCCTAATGCTGGCTTACCGAATGCCTTTGGTGACTATGATCTCGGTCCCGAAGAGATGGCGGAGCATATTGCTGAATGGGCACAAGCCGGATTTTTGAATCTGGTGGGCGGTTGCTGTGGTACGACGCCTGAGCACATTGCTGCGATGGCTAAAGCGGTCGAAGGCGTGGCACCTCGTCGTTTACCTGAGCTTAACGTTGCTTGTCGTCTCTCTGGCTTAGAGCCACTCACAATTGCCAAGGAAACGTTGTTTGTTAATGTCGGTGAGCGGACTAATGTCACCGGTTCAGCACGTTTTAAGCGTCTTATTCGTGAAGAGTTGTACGATGAAGCGTTAGACGTGGCGCGTGAGCAAGTGGCTAATGGCGCACAAATCATCGATATCAATATGGATGAAGGCATGCTCGATGCCAAAGCTTGTATGGTGCGTTTTTTACAGTTATGTGCTTCCGAACCTGAGATTTCTAAAGTACCGATCATGGTTGACTCGTCGAAGTGGGAAGTCATTGAAGCGGGGCTAAAGTGCATTCAAGGTAAAGGGATTGTTAACTCTATCTCTTTAAAAGAAGGTAAAGCGAAATTTATTGAACAAGCAAAGCTGGTTCGCCGTTATGGCGCGGCCGTGATTGTGATGGCATTTGATGAAGTGGGTCAAGCGGATACCCGTGAGCGTAAAGTAGAGATCTGCAGCAATGCGTATCGCATCTTAGTCGATGAAGTCGGTTTTCCACCGGAAGATATTATCTTTGACCCCAATATTTTTGCGATTGCCACTGGAATTGATGAACACAATAACTATGCGGTCGATTTTATTGAAGCGATTGCGGACATCAAACGCGGCTTACCTTATGCGATGATTTCCGGTGGGGTATCTAACGTTTCTTTTTCATTTCGAGGCAACAACTACGTTCGAGAGGCGATTCATGCCGTATTCCTCTATCACTGTTTCAAACACGGTATGGATATGGGTATCGTTAATGCAGGTCAGTTGGAAATTTATGACAATGTGCCAGTCAGCTTGCGTGAAGCAGTAGAAGATGTGGTTTTAAATCACCGCCCTGATGCCACGGAGCGCTTACTTGAGATGGCAGAGCAGTACCGTGACAATGCGGTTGGTAAAGTTGATGATCCGGCCTTACTCGAGTGGCGTAGTTGGCCAGTAGCAAAGCGTTTAGAGCACGCTTTGGTGAAAGGAATTACGGAATTTATTATTGAAGATACCGAAGATGCTCGCCAGCAATCAGCAAGACCACTGGATGTGATTGAAGGTCCGTTGATGGATGGTATGAACGTTGTTGGTGATTTATTTGGTGAAGGTAAAATGTTTTTACCTCAGGTGGTTAAATCGGCGCGAGTGATGAAACAGGCAGTGGCTTACCTTGAGCCGTATATTAATGCGCTCAAACAGGCCAGTTCTGCTAATGGAAAAATTTTACTCGCGACGGTGAAGGGCGATGTACACGACATCGGTAAAAATATTGTTGGTGTGGTACTGCAGTGTAATAACTACGAAATTATAGATCTTGGCGTAATGGTACCGTGTGAGCAAATCCTGAAAGTCGCCAAAGAGCAGCAAGTGGATATTATTGGTTTGTCTGGTTTGATTACGCCTTCACTAGATGAAATGGTCCATGTTGCTAAAGAGATGGAGCGACAAGGTTTTAGTTTACCGTTATTGATTGGTGGCGCGACAACCTCTAAGGCGCATACCGCAGTCAAAATTGAACAAAATTATCGTCATCCTGTCGTCTATGTGAATAACGCGTCACGCGCGGTTGGAGTGTGCAGCGCTTTGTTGTCGGATGAATTACGGCCCGCATTTGTTGAAAAGTTGGATCTCGACTATCAACGTACCAGAGAGCAGCATGCGCGCAAAACCCCGAAAACTCGCCCGATCAGTTTAGATAAAGCGCGTGCTAATAAAGTCGCTATTGATTGGCAAACCTATACACCGCCAACGCCAGCTAAACCTGGTATCCATGTCTTTGATAATTGCTCAATTGCCGTATTACGCCAGTATATCGATTGGACTCCTTTCTTTATGACGTGGTCTTTGATGGGGAAATACCCAGCCATTTTGCAGCACGAAGAAGTCGGTGAAGAAGCACAGCGTTTATTTCACGATGCTAATACACTCTTAGATAGAGTGGAGCGAGAAGGATTACTGCAAGCGAAAGGTATTTGTGGTTTGTTTCCTGCTGCCAGTGTGGGTGATGATATTGAGGTCTATGCCGATGAAACACGCACTGAGGTTGTGCATGTTTTACACCATTTACGCCAACAGACTGAAAAACCGAAAGGGGCGAACTATTGTCTTGCCGATTACATTGCTCCGAAATCGTCAGCTAAGCGAGATTGGATTGGCGCTTTTGCCGTGACGGGGGGGATTGGAGAAAGGGAGCTTGCCGATGCTTATAAAGCACAAGGGGATGATTATAATGCGATCATGATTCAAGCGGTGGCGGATCGTCTCGCGGAAGCCTTTGCTGAGTACTTACATGAGCGAGTGCGTAAAGAAATCTGGGGCTATGCGGTAGGGGAAAATCTGGCTTGTGATGATTTGATCCGCGAAAAGTATCAGGGTATTCGCCCGGCACCCGGTTATCCGGCTTGTCCTGAGCACACTGAAAAAGGCACGCTATGGCAATTGCTATCGGTTGAAGAAAATATAGGCATGTCGTTAACCAGTAGTTACGCGATGTGGCCGGGGTCATCGGTATCGGGATGGTATTTTTCTCATCCAGATTCACGTTATTTTGCCATAGCTCAGATCCAAGAAGATCAAGTTCAAAGTTATGCTGAGCGTAAAGGTTGGGATAAATTAACCGCCGAAAAGTGGCTTGGCCCCAATATTAATGGTTAACACTCCAAATAGGCAGGTCGCATCATGATGACCTGCCTATTTGAGTTTAGTGTTATTCAAATAACTCTTGATGCAGCTTTTGAATGACCGATTTAGAGACGTTGCTATTGACTAAAAAGCAGAGATTATGGGCGCTGGCACCATAACAAATCATACGTAGATTAAATTCATCCAACACACCGAAGACCTGTTTGGCGTAGCCGGGCCTATCTTTCATTTTGTTACCAATCAGTGCGACTAAGCAGAGATCGTGTTCGACTTCTACCGTACATAAAGCCTCTAACTCTTGGCGAACGTGTTGTGGTAATTCAGGATTGCCGCCTGACGTATCGGTTTTATCTAAGGTTAGCGATACACTAATTTCTGAAGTCGTGATCAGATCTACAGAAATCTTATGTTTTGCCAAAATCTCAAACACTTTGGCTAAAAAACCATAAGCATGAAACATGTTAGCACTGCGTAGCGTTACCATGGTTTGATTACAGCGCAGTGCAAGTGCTCGAAACAGTGGCGTACTATCGACTTGTTGACGAATCCAAGTGCCTCCCTCTTGTGGTGCTTTGGACGAGCCCACAAAAACAGGAATACCATGACGAATCGCAGGTACTAGTGTTGAAGGGTGAAGAATTTTAGCGCCAAAATTGGCCATTTCTGATGCTTCACTAAAACTGATTTCGGAAATTGGAGCGGCTTTGGCAACAATCCGTGGATCGGTGGTGTAAATACCCGGTACATCGGTCCAAATTTCTAGGCCACAGGCTTGGATTGCTTCGGCAAATAATGCCGCTGAATAATCACTGCCTCCTCGACCAAGGGTCGTGGTATTGCCTTCTTGATCGGCACCAATAAAACCTTGAGTAACCACGACGTGTTGTTGGCACAGTGGATGTAATTTTTCAGTCACTAAAGATTGTACGGCGGCCAGCTGTGGTTCGGCTCGGCCATAGTGATCATCAGTACGCATCACTTGACGAGCATCAAAGCGTACGGCATCGACGCCACGTTCACGAAGGATTTGGGTAAGTAAATAAGTGGACATTAACTCGCCACAAGCCACAAGATGGTCGGTTAACTTTTTACTGACTTCAAACGCGGCGGCCTCTGCGGCTCGGCGTACCGTGTCTAAAATGGTTTCTATCTCAGCACAGACCGTTTTCGGTGCGGTTAAAGACTCGATAATCGTGTAGTGAATATCCGCTAATTGCTGAATAATCATCGCTCGCTGTTGGCTATCTTGTACTCCGTTTGCCAATTCAACCAGTAGATTGGTTACCCCTGAACAGGCACTGATCACCACTAACTTAGTAGCAGGATTATTTTCGATGATCGCGGCACAGCCGCTCATCGCTTGAAAATTAGCAACACTTGTTCCGCCAAATTTAGCGACATTGAATGCGTTCACAGCATGTCTCCCAAGACTTCCTATAAATAAAAAATAGTTGGTAATCCAACGTCCAATGTTTTGAAGAGTGTGAACTGAGAGCAAATAAAGAGGGATAACGGTTAAGCAATGTCCTCAGAAGCTCTTCATCAGTCTCGTCTGATGACAGTCACAGGGATTCAGCCCATGCAACCGGTAAATCAAAGCCTCACCTTTGTTTTACCTCGGCACTGCTCCCCATGAATCGTTTGTATTGGAGTTGAGGCTCCACAAATGATCTGCCTGGGCAGTGCTCCTCTTCTGCTATACCGTCAAGATTTAACGTGGTGTTGTTAGGTTAAGTCTCTTCGGTATAGATAGCGCATTCATTGAACGGTTTTGTTTCATTAATGTCAATTGCAAATGTTGCTACTCATGCAAATAAAAATGATCAGAATGTGAAAGTGGTTGGATCCCTAGACTTCGGTCGGATTGTGGTGGGAGATGATTTGCATTAACCTCAACCATTCACGTCATCGAAAAAGCAAGGAGCAATTATGGCTATTAGCAGTTTTATTCCACCTCGTCGGATCTTGATGGGGCCTGGACCTTCAGATATTTCACCGCAAGTATTACAGGCCTTAAGCCGACCGACCGTTGGTCATCTGGATCCATTATTTATTCGCATGATGGATGAACTGAAGCAGTTACTACAATATGCCTTTCAAACCCAAAACGAATTCACGATTGCGGTTTCAGCGCCAGGGAGTGCGGGTATGGAGGCCTGTTTTGTTAATTTGGTCGAACCTGGTGACAAAGTGATTGTCTGTCGTAATGGAGTGTTTGGCGAGCGAATGCGAGAAAATGCCGTTCGCTGTGGCGGACAAGTGGTTGTGATTGATGATGAGTGGGGAAAGCCAGTTTCAATCGAAAAAGTGGCCGCTACGTTAGCTGAACACAGCGATGCGAAAATTTTGGCTTTCGTACATGCCGAGACCTCAACGGGTGCTTGCAGTGATGCGCAAGCCCTCAGTCAATTAGCAAAACAGTATGGCATGTTGACAATCGTGGATGCCGTGACATCGCTTGGTGGTGTACCGCTATTGGTCGATGAATGGCAATTGGATGCGGTGTATTCTGGAAGTCAGAAATGCCTATCTTGTGTGCCCGGTTTATCACCATTAACTTTTTCTCCCGCTGCGATTGATAAAATACACGCGCGTACCACACCGATTCAAAGTTGGTTCCTCGACCAAAGCTTAGTCCTCGGGTATTGGAGTGGGGCAAGCAAACGCAGTTACCACCATACGGCGCCTGTGAATAGCTTGTACGCTTTACACGAAGCGTTACTGCTACTGCAACAAGAGGGACTAGACAACGCGTGGGATCGCCATCGCCGAATGCACAATATATTGAAACAAGGTTTAGAGGCGCTGGGATTAACCTTTGTGGTTGATGAAGCCAGTCGTCTACCGCAACTGAATACGGTGTATATTCCTCAAGGCGTAGATGATGCAGCTCTGCGTGACTATTTGCTTAATCATTACAACTTAGAGATAGGTGCTGGATTAGGAGCATTAGCAGGTAAAGCATGGCGAATTGGGTTGATGGGATACGCGGCGCGCCCAGAAAACATCGCCTTATGTCTGAAAGCGTTGCAAGACGGACTTGCCTTACAGCGATAACGCCGTATCGATGACGTGTTAAACGGCGGTATTCCCCTAATTCATTGATGAATGTTTATTGTCTGGTTAGGGGATTCTTAGCCTCTTTTGACGACACGTGTTGTTGGAAAGGCGTATCGTTGCTGGTTGAGCATCATCACTCACTAGACGCCGGAACGATGGTGCTGTCCGATGACGGAAAAGAAGAACTCGGCGGCGTGAAATCGAGCGTCGGGAAGAGGAACTCCGCTTCTGAACGGATTTGCGCCGCTCGGCTCTCATCGCCTAAGCCTTGATAAGCCAAGATGAGGTTACGATAAAAAGCGGGTCTTGGTTTATGCTGAATAACCGATAATGACCAATCGATATAAGGCTGGATGTAGTCAGTTCGTTGCTGATGCAAGCCTAGATTGAGGTAGGTGCTGTAAATATTCCAGTCGAAACGATCTCGCCATACCAATGGATTGGTGACCTTATGTAAAATATCAGGATTGGGTGGATTCGATTTTTCGAATTGAGCAAGCACATAATTACTGTGCAGTGACGTTAACATATATAGGCTAGTGATAATCGGTAGCACTAAGCTCAGGATGCGTAGTAATGAACCACTGAGATGGCTAAAAGAGAAGGTGCGATATCGGGTAACTCGCTGATCAATCCAATACAGCAGAACGATAAAGCTAATCCAGTGAATGGCTGAATGATAAAACGGGTACTCCAATTGACTATGCACAACAATCGGCACGAGAAGTGCAAGCATAGCGAGGCGAGTCCCTTTTTTCGCTGTCCGGATTTTCAGTAATACAAACCCAGCAGCAATCGCAATTCCCAGTAGGGGTAATAGTCCGCCTTCGACGCCCCAAAAAAGCAGTTCATTATGTGGATGATCCATAGCAGGTAATCCTGCAGGATAATTAGGGTTCAGTTGATGTTGGCGGGCAGTGTACAGCAAATATTCGGTTTCAAAATTTCCATAGCCATAACCGGTAAACGGCTTTTCAATCAACATGTCTACGGTTTGTGGAAAGGTATAGCGTCTTGGGCTATCAAGGTCCGCTTTACTGGTCACCATATCGCTGGTGCTCTGGCTGTACATGGCCACAAACCCCAGTAACACACCGCTAAGACTGGCGCTGATCCAGTAAACCAATCGGCGACGCGGAGCAAAACGATAAAGATAAGGTAAAATCATCATCGTTCCTAACACGGCAGATAACCAGCCAGTACGTGACGCTAACACGACTAACAAAGGCAGAGTTAGTAGCGGTGTAAGATAGAGCAGACCAATTTCAAACAGTTTGGTGTCATATTTTTTAGGTTGGCGAGCCAATAAATAGCCTGATACGATCAATCCCGTTGCCATAAAACTCGCCATCACATTCGGTTGTTGGAAAATACCGTAGGGACGATTAGCTAACGTATTATAACCAAACCAGTTATTGGGGCTTAACAGGAAGTATTGATACAGCCCAAATGATGCCTGAATAAGAACCGCCAGCAAGATATACCATAGTAAGCGCTGTTTATGCTTATTGCTCAAATAGAACTGTTGTAAGCAGATGAACAGCGCTAAGCCAGCCCATAACCCCGTTAACCGTCCGATAGCACCAGTGAGATAAGCGTTTCCATACAAGAGTGGTGTGCTTAAAATGCAGCAACTGACAAAAAACACGACCGTTAATTTTGAATAACGCAGGCTTTGGTTGAGGGCAATTTGATACCAACCGATGGCGATGGTGATACTGACGGCTATCCATGTCGTGGAGTTAAACGATAAGGCTAATCCTGCACCACCTGGATTAGGCATAAAAAAATGCATCGCAAGCAAATAAACAGCGCCAAGGGCAATCAGGAAAGCCTTATTTAAAGGGGCTTTTGGAACAGTCGGTTGCAGTTGAGTGCCGCTGAGTAGCAAAGTCGCCATAAATCTCACAATCTATTGTTGAACATCAATCCATTATTTTTTGAAACGCAACCAGTCATAAGTGACTGGTTGCGTTACTTTAGCGTTTTTTCGCGCGGCAATATAGCCTTATTGAATGAGCAGTGGTTTTAAAAAGCGAGCAGTATGTGAGCCTGCGACTTGTGCGACCTCTTCTGGGGTACCTTCGGCAATAATTAGCCCCCCCCCTTGCCCACCTTCTGGGCCCAAATCGACGATCCAGTCAGCCGTTTTAATCACATCAAGGTTGTGTTCGATAACGACAACGGTATTGCCGCGATCACGCAAGCGATGCAACACGATCAGCAATTGCTGAATATCATGGAAATGGAGTCCAGTGGTCGGTTCATCAAGAATATAGAGTGTTTTACCGGTATCACGTTTGGATAACTCACGCGCAAGCTTAACGCGTTGTGCTTCACCTCCGGATAGAGTTGTGGCTGATTGGCCCAAGCGAATATAGGATAAACCGACATCGATCAGCGTTTGCAGCTTACGTGCAATCACAGGGACAGGCTCAAAAAACGCATGGGCTTCTTCGATGGTCATTTGCAATACTTCATCAATGCTTTTGCCCTTGTAATGGACTTCTAAGGTTTCACGGTTATAGCGTTTGCCCTTACATGCATCACAAGGCACATAAACATCGGGTAGGAAATGCATCTCAACTTTGATAACCCCATCTCCCTGACACGCCTCACAGCGCCCGCCACGGACGTTAAAACTGAAACGGCCGGGCTTATAACCTCGAGAACGAGATTCTTGAGTGCCAGCAAACAGCTCACGGATAGGCGTAAAAATACCAGTATAGGTCGCGGGGTTAGAACGTGGTGTTCTACCGATTGGGCTTTGATCAATATCGATAACCTTATCAAAATGTTCAAGACCTTTAATCGCCTTATAAGGCGCTGGTGTTGCTGTCGTCGCGCCATTTAAAGCAGTATGGGCAATGCTGAAGAAAGTATCGTTGATTAACGTTGACTTACCAGAGCCAGAAACACCAGTGACGCAGGTAAAGAGCCCGACAGGCAAAGAAAGATCGACACTTTTTAGGTTATTGCCAGACGCACCAAGCAGCTCGACCGTTTTATTCGGATCACGAGGCACTCGCTGAGTCGGAATGGCAATCTTCTTGGCTCCACTGAGATATTGGCCGGTCAATGAATGTGGATTAGCGATGATCTGCTCTACATGGCCTTCAGCAACGATGGTCCCACCATGTACACCAGCACCGGGGCCGATATCAATCACATGATCCGCCATGCGAATGGCATCTTCATCATGCTCGACAACCAGCACGGTATTACCTAAATCACGTAAATGAGTCAGGGTTTTCAGTAATCGTTCATTGTCTCGTTGATGTAAACCAATCGATGGTTCATCCAGTACATACATCACGCCAACCAGTCCAGCACCAATTTGACTGGCTAAGCGAATACGCTGTGCTTCACCGCCAGAGAGCGTTTCGGCACTGCGTGATAAATTTAGATAATTGAGTCCGACGTTGACTAAAAATTGCAAACGGTCATTAATCTCTTTCATGACCTTGTCAGCAATTTGTGCTCGCTGACCTTCGAGCTGCATAGTGGCAAAAAAGTCTAAGGCGTCGGCGATACTTAACTCAACGATCTCTGGCAGAGTGGTGTTATTGATAAACACATGGCGAGATTCCAAACGTAAGCGAGTGCCGTTACAGCTGCTGCAAGGTTTGGTTGAGATGTATTTCACCAGTTCTTCACGCACGGAGTTCGATTCGGTATCACGATAGCGGCGTTCTAAATTATGCAAAATACCTTCAAAAGGATGGCGTTTAACGCGAATGTCGCCGCGATCATTGATGTATTTAAACTCGATTTCACTTCGTCCTGAGCCATGTAATACAACTTCTTGAATGCGTTTGGGGAGTTGATTAAATGGGCGATGGAGATCAAAATCGTAGTGTTCTGCTAACGCATTCAGCATTTGAAAATAGTAATAGTTTTTCTGGTCCCAACCACGGATGGCACCTTGCGCTAAACTTAAATTAGCATCTTGGATCACTCGGCTTGGGTCAAAATACTGCTGCACCCCTAAACCATCACACGTTGGGCAAGCGCCTGCTGGATTATTAAATGAGAACATTCGTGGTTCTAACTCACGCATGCTATATCCACAGTGCGGACAAGCGAAGTTAGCGGAAAATATTTGTTCTTCACCCGGTTGATCCATCGGCGCGATGACGACAATCCCTCCCGAAAGCTCTAAGGCAGTTTCGAACGATTCGGCTAAGCGTTGTTGAAGATCGCTGCGTACCTTAAACCGATCCACCACCACTTCAATGGTGTGTTTTTTATGCAGTTCTAACGTTGGTGGATCGGAAAGATCACAGGTTTCGCCGTCAATTCGGGCACGAATAAAACCTTGCGCAGCGAGATTTTCCAGCGTTTTAACGTGTTCACCTTTACGCTCTTTAATGATAGGCGCAAGCAGCATCAATTTACTGCCTTCCGGCATTTCGAGCACCTTATCGACCATCTGACTGATGGTTTGTGCCGTTAATGGGACTTGATGTTCAGGGCAACGCGGCTCGCCAACTCGTGCATAGAGTAGACGTAGATAATCATACACTTCGGTAATGGTACCGACAGTAGAGCGAGGGTTATGCGAGGTAGATTTTTGTTCAATCGAGATAGCAGGGGATAAGCCTTCAATATGATCAACATCGGGTTTCTCCATCAATGAGAGAAATTGCCGAGCATAAGCGGATAACGATTCGACATAACGACGTTGCCCCTCAGCATAAAGGGTATCGAACGCCAGCGAAGATTTCCCAGAGCCGGAAAGACCGGTGATCACAATCAGTTTGTCACGGGGAATCGTTAGATTAATGTTTTTCAGGTTGTGGGTACGCGCCCCACGTACTTCAATGTTGTCCATCCGATAAAGTCTACTGTAATACCAAGTAGGGTCAGTATTACATAGAGTGCGATTTGTGCAAATATTCACTGGATAAAAAAACAGTAAAAACGGAGCCGTTATCCAGAGGGCTCCGTCAATAAAGTGCTGACTAACCCTGAATGATTAGCCTTTAGTGGTTGATTGTTTCGCGAGTGCTACTTTTTGTTCATTCTGTTGGTATAAATGCTCAAAGCAGTAATTGGTTGCTTGGATATAGCCTTCGACGCTACCGCAATCAAAACGTTGGCCTTTAAATTTATAAGCCAATACACAGCCAGACTGGGCTTGTTTGAGTAGCGCATCGGTGATTTGAATCTCGCCACCCTTGCCAGGTTCAGTTTGCTCAATCAAATCAAAAATATCAGGAGTTAAAATATAGCGCCCAATGATCGCTAAATTACTCGGCGCTGTGCCCGGCTCTGGTTTTTCAACCATGTTATCGACACGGAACAGATCGTCTTTGATCATCTCTCCAGCAATCACACCGTACTTATGTGTTTCTTCTGCAGGCACTTCTTGTACCGCAACAATCGAGCAGCGGAATTGCTTATACAGCGCGACCATTTGTGCTAAGACTCCTTGCTGAGCATTGACACATAAATCATCGGCGAGAACCACAGCAAAAGGTTCATCACCGACAAGCTCGCGGCCCGTTAAAATGGCATGCCCTAAGCCTTTCATTTCACGTTGACGAATGTAGGTAAAGTGAGCAGTATCAATAATTTGTCGAATATCGATCAGCAGTTCTTCTTTGTTGGTACCACGAATTTGGTGTTCCAACTCATAGTTCATATCAAAGTGATCCATGATTGCGTGTTTGCCCCGTCCGGTAACAATACACATTCCAGTCATACCGGCTTGAATCGCTTCTTCAACCCCATACTCGATCAATGGTTTATTCACCACTGGCATCATCTCTTTTGGCATTGATTTGGTCGCGGGTAAAAAACGAGTACCATAGCCGGCCGCAGGAAAAAGGCATTTATTAATCATTAGTCAGAACCCTATTGTTATTAAAGTGCAGTCGCTGTAAGCCCATAAAGGTTGTTGATCTTGCTTGATAAGCTTAATGCGCAACAATAGGCTAACTTTATCATGTTCTGATCGTGTGATTGAGCACATTCTGTATTGGGGTATCGAAAATGTGCCATTCTACCTATTCTCGATAACATCCTAACAGCCCGATATCATTACTGAAAAAGATGGTGATTGGCCCAAGATATCGCTTGGGCGCGGTTTTTTACCGCGAGCTTTTTATAAATTTGGTACAAATGAGATTTTACGGTTAGTTCGCTGATAAATAAGTTCTTCGCAATATCATCGTTGGAAGCTTGCGCTTGCAAACAGCGTAAAATCTGTATTTCTCGAACCGTAAGATCGAGAGTGGCTTTGGTATGTTGCTCATGAAAGGCGTAACGAAAATGATGCAGTAATTGGTTCGAAACATGACGAGGCAACCAATTTTGGCCATTAATGATCTGCGCCAAGCCATGGGAAAGTTGCTCCGCACTATCGGTTTGATAAAAGAGCCCCTTTAAATTCCCAAAGCTGATTAATAGATCGGTCGGTAGTCGTTTATCGACATTAAAAAGAATCGTCTCAAGATAATGAGTGGTCAGTTTTAAAGGACCAAGTCGATGACGAATCGCGCGATGATCTTGATAATCGAGCAGCAGTATCTTGTGTTTACTGTGTCGGTATTGTTGTACTAACGGTTCAGGCTCCACTTTTTCGATAGGGATCGCGAGTAGATGAAATGCTTTTTGTAACCGACTCGGAGTCGATTGATTTACGTCTGTGGTCAGATAGTAGATGGTACGCGCGTAACTCGATTTGGGCATAGGGTTCATCCTGATTGATGTACAAACACGGTTTGTTCAGCATGCCGAAAGATGAGGTACGATACGAACGGTTAATCAATGCTTTGCGTAACATATCCACGAGCTAAGTAAATGATACTATTATCAAAACTTGAAATAACGACAAGGATCGAAAAAATGATCAGCGTGTCTGGATTTTCTCTTTTGCTGATAACAGATTAAGAGCGGAGATTGGTAGTAGTCACAAAGCGTGTTATTCTTTAGCACAATATTAAAAAACCAAATTTGATGACGGAGCAGAACATGGCAACCCGTGGCGTAAATAAAGTAATTTTGGTCGGTAACTTAGGGGCTGACCCTGAAGTTCGCTATATGGCAAGTGGTGCTGCGGTAGCAAATATCACTCTGGCAACCTCAGAAAGCTGGCGTGATAAAACCACCGGCGAGCAACGTGAAAGAACGGAATGGCACCGCGTAGCCTTATATGGCAAACTCGCTGAAGTTGCGGGCGAATATTTACGTAAGGGATCGCAGGTTTATATCGAAGGTCAATTACAAACGCGTAAATGGCAAGATCAGAGCGGCCAAGATCGTTATACCACGGAAGTTGTGGTGCAAGGTTATAATGGCATTATGCAAATGTTGGGTGGTCGTCAGCAAGGTGCAGCGCCTGGACAGGGGGCTCCTCAAGGTCAACAAAGTAACTGGGGACAGCCACAACAACCTTCAGCGCAGCAATCACCGAAGCAGTCAGCACCTCAGCAAGCTCAGCAAGCTCAGCCACAATATAATGAGCCGCCGATGGATTTTGATGACGATATCCCGTTCTAGCCATTTGATTTTCAAAAAAAGCCGCGAAGTTCGCGGCTTTTTTATATAGTTAAGGATAAGCCCAAATCATTGAGTGACTTCAAGAAATTCAGGGCTCACTAATCTTACTTTTATAGCCGATGAATTAAGAAGGGAATTCAGCTTCATGCGGTATACGCCAACGCTTAAATTGAGCACACGTTTAGTCGCTTTTGTGACCTTAATTGTCACCAGTGCCATGTTCATCTTATTTATTGGTGGTGCACTCTCGTTTCAGCGTATGGGACAAGATTATCTCAAACACTATTTAAGTGGGATTGTTGACGTTGTCGATCAAGAGTTACACGATCCTCAAGCGGCAAACTCAATGCCGGATTGGATGCCAAAAATACTTCAGGCATCGAGTATTGTTGAGCTCGAACTCACCACGTCATCCGAGATTGTCTATCGTTTTTATGATAACACATCGAGAATCACAGCCGATCGCTTGACTCAGATGACCTTCCCATTACCGAGTCATCCCAGTTACGTCATTCATTTTAAAGCAGTACCACCCTATCTAGGGTATAACTACTCTTTTGGTGCCATGTGGTCGATCACTTTAGCGATTGGACTGGTCATTTTTTGTTTGGTCCGAGCGACAAAATGGTTGCGTGAACAGTTATTAGGGTCTGAGTTATTGGAAGAGCGCGGACGGATGATTTTAGCCGGACGTGTTGAGCAGTATGCCAAAGGAGATGAACGAGAGTGGCCTTATACGGCGAGTGAAGCTATCGATGTACTGATTGAAGAGCTACAAGATGCTCGTCAAGAGCGAAGTCGATTTGATAGCTTTATTCGTAGTCAAACCTTTCTTGATCAATTGACTGGCGCCGCCAATCGAGTTCTGTTTGATAGCAAATTAGAATCAGCTTTACTGGAAAGTGGTGCTCGTGGTGGGGTCATTATGATCCGGCTCGATGAACTGGATACCGCGCGTGAGCAGCAAGGAAAAGTCATCATTGATGATTTTATCGTTGAAGTGGGTGAATGTATTGCAAATGTCATTGCCCGTTATCCTGATGTGGTTCTGTCACGTTATTATGACTCGGTCTTCGCGATTTTTATGCCTCACCAAACCTCTAAAGATGTCAGTCATGTGGCGAGCCAATGTCTTAAATTGCTTGAGCGCCTAAGCCCGCCTTATCCTTTAGAACGAGAAAACTGGTTCCATATTGGAATGAGTATGTACCAAGAGGGCGAACGACGTGGACGAATCATTGATGAAACAGAAACTGCGTTACGTAGTGCGCAGATGCAAGGCTGTAATGCGTGGAGCCGGTTTAAGAAGTTGGTTACGGTGGATGACGAGCGCGGTAGCGTACGCTGGCGAACCTTGTTCGAACAAAGTCTCATTCCTGAGAAAATTCGTTTATTCCGGCAGCCGTGTTATTTAATTAGCGAAGAGAATCAATTAACATTGATTCACGATGAGCTGTTTGTCCGCATTTATGATCCTGTCCAAGGCATGCTCAAGGCCTCACGTTTTAATTCTGCTTTAGAAACCGTTGGTTACGAAGCGATGCTTGATCGCGCAGTCTTCGTCCGTGTACTACAATTATTGAAAAACCAAGCATCGACAGAGCATTACTCGATTAATTTACATGTTGTTCCCTTTGCCGATAAACACTATTGGCGTTGGTTTCGTCATGAAATCATGCAGTTACCTTATGCTTTACGCACTCGGTTGTCTTTTGAGTTTGCTGAGGGGCGTTTAGTGCAACATTTAGATTATATGCGTCCAGTGCTAAGAATGATTGCGGGGTTGGGATGTAAATTGGTGGTTGGTCAAGCGGGACGAACGATCGTTGCGACTCATTACATTAAAGATTTACGAATTAATTACCTTAAATTACACCGCAGCTTAATTAAAAATATTGATCAACGGCACGAGAATCAACTGTTTGTGCGCAGTATGATCGGAGTGTGCGGGGGAACCAGTACCCAAGTGATCGCTGTGGGAGTGGAAACGCAAGCCGAATGGCAAATGTTAATTGCCCTTGGCATTCATGGTGGACAAGGTCGATGGTTTGCTGCAGAGCAGCCTTGGATTGTGGCTCCCAGTACTGAACAGCCCTCTGTCAAGCCGGGCAAAAGAAATCGATGGCGGACTAAGTAGAGAAAAATGAAGATGAATACGCTGTTTCATAAAATCACTCGTCGAGCGCAGCAAGACCGCAAATTATTTGCGGTTGTACAGCCGGACGCGATTTATTTCTCTGCTACTCAAGACTCCCCTCTTGCGACGCGTTATCCGCTCAGAGACGGGGCTTGGTTAACTTCTCTGTGTCAAGCGCTGCAAGCCAATCCCGTTAAGGGTGATGTCGTGGACGTGGTGTTACACGCTCAACTATACCAATGTTATCAAATGGATAAGCCAGCAGTGCCACGCGAAGAGTGGTCTGGTGCGCTGCCTTTTTTGCTCAAAGATTTGATCAGTGAAAAACCCACTGAGATTGTCGCTGATGCTTATGAGTTAAGTGGCAGTAACAAAATCCAAGCTTATGTGATCAGTATTAAGGTTATTCTAGAGCTTGCCCAAGCATTACAAAGCATTGGCTACCAATTAGGGCAAGTGATCCCTGAGCAAGAGATTTGGGCTAACAGCGTTCAAACGCCACACTTTTTATTATTACAACGCAGCAGAGAAGGCCAATTTAAGTTAGATGCCTTTGTTGACCAGCGTTGTTATTTTCAGCGCACTTTACGTGGTGTGGTCGCGCCAGTGACTGGGGAAACGAGCCCAGCATTGCAATTGGATGGCTTAGCGCTTGAACTCCAACGCTCAATTGATTACCTCTCTTCGCAATTAAAAGGTGTCGCGCTCCATCAGCTTAAAGTGTGCTGTGATGATGAAGATCATACCCAATTAGTGGCGGCACTGAATGAACGGCTGAACGTTAAAGCGAGCCCTTTATCTGAAGAGCAACAACCGCCGTTATCTGGGCAGGTATTAGCTCATTATCTGCCTTTAATGACTCGGCCCACATTAAACTTTTATCCGCGGTACTTGCATCCTAAGACCGATCACTTTTCTCTACGTAATGTTATCGTAGCACTGAGTGGTGTCACGCTAGTCATGTTGGCGGTTGCTGGTTTTTACGCTTATCAAACCACTCAATTGGATCAGCAGGTTGCGTTGGCTCAGCAACAGACGGATCGTTTGAATCAACAATTGGCAGAGCTTCAGCAACAACAAGCCAAACATCGTCCTTCGGCAGGAAAAGTTGCGGCCATCGAACGTATAAAACGGCAGATTGCAGGTCAGCAAGCTTCGCTAAGCGCAATGGATCAATTTACACACAGCCAGCAAGAAGGCTACTCAGGAATCATGAACGCGTTAGCGAGCGTTGCTCATCGTGATATTTCGCTGACTCATATCGAAATTTCTCCCAATCGGTTAGATATTCAAGGCTTAGCTACCGAAGCTAAAGTTATCCCGTACTGGATCGGTAAATTTAAGCAGCAAACGCCGTTAGTCGGCCGTAATTTTGAACGTTTAACCATGGGGCGCAATGAGCAAGATCTGGTGACATTTGAACTGAAAACTCAGCAAGGAGCGAGATAATGAGTCAATATTGGCAAACGCTCAGTCATCTATTTGCTGAGCGAAAAAACAGCGAAAAGGGACTTATCAGTCTGTGTGGATTGGTGATCATTGTATTATCTATACAAACTTGGCTGGTTGATCCTTTGCTTGCTCAGCATCAAATGCAAACCAATCGTTTGATGAGTTTGCAAACTCATCAGCAAAGTATGCAAAACACTATCCAACAGTTACAACATCAACTCAGTACCAATCCGGATGCGGATATCGACATTGAGCTCACTCAATTACAAGCTTATCACCATCAATTAACAGAGCAGTTAGCGGAAAAAGTCGGCAGCTTAGTTTCTCCGTCACAAATGGCCTCACTATTGCAAGAAGTGTTAGAAAAAAGCCAGCGATTGAAATTGGAAAGTTTAATTTCGTTACCCGCAGAGCCGATTGCTCTCCAAGAGCCTGTGGTGGGGGCCGAACGCTACTTTGTTCATCCGGTGCGTATCGAACTAACAGGTAGCTATTTTGCGATTCGTGATTATTTACAGGCGTTAGAGAACTTACCGGTTCGTTATTATTGGCGACGTTTTCACTATCAAGTAGGCGAGCATCCACAAGCGAGACTGTTACTTGAAGTGTACACGCTCGGTACGCAGAAGGAGTTCATCGGTGGCTAACATTCAATATAGCGCAATACTGATGGTGTTGATGAGCTCTTGTGCCATCGCCGCCCAAGATCCGACAGCGCCTCTCGGAGGACGTTCCTCTAACGCTGGTGCGGTATCATCGGTGACAACGGCATTGCCTGAATTGCAGAGCATTGTTTGCCAGCAAGCTTGTTACGCAACGCTTAATCAACAAGTATTGTCTACAGGCGATGAGATCGATGGCTATCGGGTTAAGCAAGTCAGTGAGGAGCAGGTGACGTTAACTAAAGGGCAGCAGACTTGGCAACTGCAGTTATTTTCGCTGGATATCAAAGAGTAGGGTATAAAAATGATGCGTCAAGTTGTTATCGCAGTAATGGTTACCACTTTAGCGGGTTGCGCTATGGGGCACCGAGATCCGGTGGAAATAAAGCAAGCCTTGAACGAAGCAATTAATGAGGCCAATAGTCGCCAACTACAACAGTTACCCGCCTCTGTTGAAGCAGATTTAATGCCTGAGTTAGTCGACAGAAGCCGTGAGCAGCCGCTGCATATTGCTCGTTTTCGAGTGCAAGCTAACCAAGTTGATGCCGCCGCTTTTTTCACTAGTTTGGTTAAAGGCAGTGACTACAGCGTCGCCATTCATCCTGCGGTTTCTGGGCAGATTACCTTGAACCTAAGCAATGTGACTTTAGATGAAGTGCTGGCGGTGGTGCGAGATTTGTATGGTTTTGAAGTCGAAAAAGTCGGCAGAGTGCTACAAGTCTATCCTGCTGGGTTAAGAACGGTCACTATACCGGTGGATTATTTGCAATTTCAGCGTAGTGGACGCTCCATTACATCAATCAGTACTGGAACGGTGACTAACCCGACTTCATCCAACAATTCAAGTAATAATACTGGTTCAAGCAATAATAATGCTTCCCGTGGGGGAACGGAAATTGAAACCATCAGTGAAAGTAATTTTTGGCAGCAATTAGAAAGTACCATTGGTCGATTAATTGGGTCGGGAAGTGGTCAGAGTGTGATGGTCACACCACAAGCGTCAGTGATCACCGTGCGCGCTTACCCAGACGAAATTCGTGAGGTTCGCCAATTTCTCGATATGTCTCATTTACGGATTCAGCGTCAAGTGATCCTTGAAGCGAAAATTCTTGAAGTGACATTAAATGATGGTTTCCAACAAGGGATCAATTGGTCAAAAACCTTTTCATCTAATGGCAATAATTACCAGTTAGGTCAGGGGGTTATATCTAATCCAGTCTCTAGCTTACCGGGGATGGATGCGATCGGTACGTTGTTAGGTGGGCAGACCAATCTGGTTGTCAAAAGTGGCAGCTTTGATGCAGTGCTAAGTTTTATGTCGACGCAAGGCGATCTTAATGTCCTGTCTAGCCCGCGAGTCACGGCTGCCAATAACCAAAAAGCAGTGATTAAAGTCGGCACCGATGAATATTATGTGACTGACCTGACTAGTGAAGTCGGTACTGGTGATAACGCCAACGTCGCTCCCAATATTCAATTAACCCCATTTTTCTCGGGTATCTCACTCGATGTGACGCCGCAAATTGATGATGATGGGTATGTCTTTTTGCATGTTCACCCTTCGGTGATTGAAGTGGAAGAGCAGAAGAAATCGGTGCAATTTAACGATCGAATCATTACTTTACCGTTAGCGCGTAGCTCAATTCGTGAGTCTGATTCGGTGATTCGAGCACAAGATGGCGATGTGGTCGTGATTGGTGGTTTAATGAAATCGAATACCATGAATCAAACCTCTAAGGTACCGTTTTTTGGTGATATACCACTGTTGGGGCATCTGTTCCGCCAAACCTCCAATGTGACCCAAAAAACGGAGTTGGTGATTTTACTCAAGCCGACAGTCGTTGGGGTCAATACGTGGCAAAAAGAGTTAGAACGTTCACGAGACTTATTGCAAGAATGGTTTCCTGATTCCCAATAGTGATTGGTCGTCACACGTCGTGTTCATCGGGGAGATAAATCAGCCGTGTATTTAGCACACTTTGGTTTTGAGCAGCTACCGTTTCATCTCACCCCAGATACGCAGTTGTTTTTGGGGCTGGCACCTCACTATGAAGCGATTCAAACCGTCAGTGGTGCGTTGACGATGGGAGAAGGGATCGTCAAAGTGACCGGAGAAGTCGGCACAGGAAAGACCATGGTTTGTCGGATGCTATTGACCCATATGAGTGACGAGATCCTTTGGCTCTATTTGCCGAATCCGCTGTTAACCGGCGCGGAATTACGCCGCGCTATTTCCAATGAATTGCAATTGCCTGACGTGCCAGAGTTGCAACTGATTGAAGCTATCCAAACTCGGCTATTGGCGTGCCATCAACAAGGGCAACGAGTAGTGGTTATTGTGGATGAAGCTCAGGCTTTACAAGATGAAGGGCTCGAAACCTTAAGATTGCTTGGCAATCTAGAAACTGAACAGAGTAAGCTGTTACAAATTGTCTTACTGGGACAACCCGAACTTGATCGTCGATTGGCAGAACATCACTTAAGGCAATTTCGTCAGCGGATCACCTTTAGTGCTCACTTGCGACCGTTATCGTTGGCCGAGTCAATCGCTTATATTGATAACCGTTTATTAAAATCAGGTTGCCAGCAGCCATTATTTTCTCGCCGACAGAAAAAAGCGTTATGGAAAGCCTGTCACGGCATTCCTCGTTTATTAAATCAGGTAAGCCATAAGGCCTTATTATTAGCGTTTTATGCTCAACAACCTTCGGTTTCCAATGGCCATGTATTTGATGCGATTCATGATACGTTTGATACTTGTAAACCTAAATTTAAAACCCCGCTGTTTTGGGGATGGAGTCAGCAATGAGTGTGATTAATAAAGCGTTATCGCAATTGGTGACTAAGCAACCGAATGGTTTAGCGGGTATAGAGCGAGCTAAGGTCGCTCCTGTCGCTGCTCGTCCAGCTTGGGTATGGGTATTGGCGGGTTTTGCGGTGAGTGTTGCTGTCGGTGGGGGGGCCGTTTCTTGGCAAGCGACCTCGTTAGATGCCTCTAATGGCCAGCATTCGCTGTCGGTCACCGCTTCCCCTAGGCTGACTGAGAATCATCTTGAAGTCTCGATGCCGCCTTCACCGACTCAAAATACTCAGATGCCAGCGGTTCCTGTGTATCGGGTGGCTTCGGCTACGCGAACGGTATCGCCAGAGGTTTCTCAATCTCATTCAGCGCCGCAGACGGTTTCTGCTCCAATCGCTCCTTTAGCGGCTTTGCAAGAGCGCAGTGTGCCCGCGCTGAGCGGAGTAAAAACAGTACAAGCGCCAGCCACGCCGGTGACGAATGTTCCCGACATCGCCGTTGCTCAGATGTCGATTGAATCGGTACAGCTAACGCCAGAGCAATTAGCCCATAAAGCCGTAGCTGGCGCGGAGCGAGCGCTGGCACATAATGATTTTAACCAAGCCGTGAATGGTTACAGTGAAGCGTTACGTCACACCCCTTTAGATGAAGGAGTGCGTCAACAGTTGGCTGCACTGTATTATGGTAAAGGTGAATTAAGAAAAGCGTTTGATTTGTTGCAACGTGGGATGCAACTCAATCATGAGGGAGAAACGTTACGCATTGCGCTTGCTCGAATGCTACTCAAAGAAGATCAAAGTCAAGCGGCGCTGACTCCACTCGCGTATTTACCCGCTAACCCATCGATTGAGTATTTATCGCTGCGAGCGGCAGTTGCTCAGCGCAATCGAGTCGATGATATCGCTTTGCAGAGTTATCGATTGTTGGCAGAGCAAGAACCGAGCAATGGACGCTGGTGGCTAGGCTTGGCGATTACTCAAGAGCGTTTAGCGCAATGGAGCGAAGCGAAGTACGCTTATCAACAAGCATTGAACCATGTCGGGTTATCCTCTCAATCTCACCAGTTTATTCGTGAACGTTTACAAGCGCTGACTCATAGCGAGGAGACGAATCTTGCAAATTAAACTTAGAAAGCGTCTTGGGGATCTCTTGGTTGAAGAAGGGATCATTACTGAGCAACAAGTGCAACAAGCACTGGCGGCCCAAAAGCAGACAGGCAGTAAATTAGGCGCTACCTTAATTGAGCTTGGTTTTGTAACCGAGCAACAAATGCTTAGCTTTTTATCTCAGCAACTGTTTATTCCACTGATTGATCTTAATCGCGCTCATGTTGACATTGATGCAGTACAAATCCTCCCTGAAGTTCATGCGCGGCGTTTACGGGCCTTGGTAATGAGCAAGCAAGGCAATCTATTGCGAGTGGTTATGAGTGATCCTGCGGATCTCTTTGCACAAGAATCATTACTCAATCAATTGTCTGACTATCAATTTGAGTTTGCGATTGCGCCAGAAAAGCAATTGGTTGAAGCGTTTGATCGCTACTATCGTCGTACGAAAGAAATCGCTTCATTTGCTGAACGTTTGCAAGCAGAACATCAAGAAAATGACGCGTTTGATTACGCCATTTCCGGTGAGGAAACCGAAGATGTCACGGTAGTTAAACTGATCAATTCACTGTTTGAAGATGCGATTCAAGTTGGCGCATCCGATATTCATATTGAGCCCGATGCCAATATTTTGCGCATTCGGCAGCGAATTGATGGGGTATTACATGAAACCCTACTTAATGAAGTCAATATCGCCTCAGCCTTAGTTCTACGTCTTAAACTGATGGCCAATTTAGATATCTCCGAAAAACGCCTACCGCAAGATGGGCGATTTAATATTCGTGCCAAGGGGCAATCGGTGGATATTCGCTTATCGACCATGCCTGTGCAATATGGCGAATCGGTGGTGATGCGCTTGCTTAACCAAACCAGTGGCGTACGTAAACTGGAAGAATCAGGTTTACCAGAGGATTTACTCCTGCGCTTACGTAAGCAACTCAAACGCTCTTACGGAATGATTTTAGTCACCGGCCCGACAGGGTCGGGTAAAACAACCACTTTGTATGGTGCATTATCAGAACTCAATGAAGCGGGTAAAAAGATCCTCACGGCAGAAGATCCGGTTGAGTATCGCATTCCTCGCCTGAATCAAGTGCAAGTGAATCCTAAAATTGGCTTGGATTTTTCAACCTTACTACGAACGTTTTTACGTCAAGACCCAGACATTATTTTGGTCGGTGAGATGCGTGACCAAGAAACGGTCGAAATCGGTTTACGTGCCTCGTTAACTGGTCACTTAGTGTTAAGCACGCTGCATACCAATGATGCCATCGATAGTGCATTACGCTTGATTGATATGGGCGCTCCCGGTTATCTCGTCGCCAGTGCTGTGCGTGCCGTGGTCGCGCAGCGTCTGATCCGTAAAGTTTGCCCAGATTGCAAAACCGAAGAGACTCTCGATGATGCTCGCCAGCAATGGTTGAATGTACGTTTTCCTAACCAAGTGTCGGCGACCTTTATGCGTGGGCGAGGCTGTCAAAGCTGTAACCTAACCGGATACCGAGGACGGATCGGGGTGTTTGAAATGTTGGAACTCGAAGCGCATATGATGGATGCCTTACGCTCAAACGACGCAGTAGGCTTTGCCGAAGCGGCTCGTGCTTCAGCAGGATACAAGCCTTTATTAGCTTCAGCGATGGATCTGGCTTTGCAAGGCATTGTGAGTTTAGATGAAGTGATGGCGCTGGGTGAAGGGGATATTTCCGGCCTTAATCAGCCGATTCATCTCTAGGAGGCAGAGTAGATTATGCCGAGATACCACTATACCGGACGACATGCTGACGGCAGTAAAGCTTCGGGCACCGTTGAAGCGGCAACAGAAAATTTGGCTGCCGAAAGCTTACTCAATAAAGGCATTATTCCGACAGCGATTACTGCCAAATCATCCAGTCAAACTCCGTCGATTGATTGGCAAGCGTGGTTTATGCCTTCGCTGCCGCTTGAGGTTCTGGTGATTTTCTGTCGTCAGCTTTATAGCCTAACGAAAGCGGGAGTGCCGATTTTGCGCTCGATGCGTGGCTTAACTCAAAATTGTGCCAATAAGCAGTTACAACGAGCATTAGAAGAAGTTGGCCGAGAACTGACGAATGGTCGCAGTTTATCGGCGGCAATGCAAATGCACAGTCGAGTTTTCAGCCCGCTGTTTGTCTCAATGATCAATGTTGGTGAAAATACCGGTCGTCTGGATCAGGCTTTGCTGCAGTTGGCGAATTACTATGAGCAGGAAGTGGAAACCCGTAAACGAATTAAAACTGCTATGCGTTATCCAACCTTTGTGATCAGTTTTATCACCTTGGCGATGTTTATCCTTAACCTAAAAGTGATCCCACAATTTACTACCATGTTCAGTCGTTTCGGGGTTGATCTGCCGTTACCGACGCGAATTTTAATTGGCATGTCGAATTTTTTTGTTAATTACTGGATGGTGATGATAGGAGCGATAGTTGCCTTATTGTTTGCATTCCGGACGTGGATCAATACTCGTCGTGGCGCTGAAACGTGGGATAAATTTCGTTTACGAATGCCGATTGTTGGTGGAATTGTTAATCGCGCGCAATTAGCCCGTTTTTCTCGCACTTTTTCCTTAATGCTTAAAGCAGGGGTGCCGCTCAACCAGTCGCTCTCTTTATCGGCTGAAGCGTTAGAAAATAAGTTTTTAGAGAATCGGATTCTAAAAATGAAAAGTGAGATCGAAGCGGGGACCAGTGTCTCAGTGACCGCGGCCAATGCCAATATTTTTACTCCGTTAGTGCTGCAGATGATTGCGGTGGGGGAAGAAACGGGCCGGATTGATGAGTTATTACTTGAAGTGGCTGATTTTTATGATCGTGAAGTCGATTATGAATTAAAAACCCTCACCGCACGAATTGAACCAATTTTATTAACCTTAGTCGCAGGCATGGTGTTGGTGCTTGCCCTTGGCATTTTCTTACCAATGTGGGGCATGCTCGATGCTCTGAAAGGTTAATATTATCCTGCGCTGATGAAATTAACGTGCGTTATCATTAGTCTTATTTTTAAGACGATGTAAAAATTTATCTGCTCAGCACAGTTTATTACTGTATTTCATTCTATAATCATCATCATAGGTAAAGTATTACAGAGGTCATCGATGCAAATTACCACTTTTACGACGATGCCTAATTTGTATCATCGGCAGCATATAACGCAACCGTCAGAGCAGGGGTTTTCTCTGGTTGAGTTAGTGATTGTCATTGTGATCATTGGACTATTAGCCGTCGCGGCATTACCGAAATTTCTTGATGTGACTGATGAAGCAAAAAAAGCCAGTATTGAAGGCGTTGCCGGTGGCTTTGCGACTGGGGTGTTATCTGCCAGAGCGCAATGGGAGGCGAAATCGCGACCGAGTGTCGCCTCCGGTGAGCAAAATCAAAACAGTATTGATTACGATGGCGTGCAGTTTTGGCTCACGCGTGCCCAAGACAGCAGCGGTAATGCAACGGGGTTTCGAGATGGTTACCCAATCGCGGTCAATAATAACGGCAGCTTTCCTTCCGGCTTAACCGATCAAATCTGTGTCGATTTGATGGAAAATTTATTACAAAACCCACCGCCAGTGGCCAGCGCGTCTCAGGCGGGGGAAAGTAATAATTTGCGTTATCTCGCGCGAGCGAATAGTGCAGAGTGGCAGTGCGTTTATGTCCAGCAAGAGGGAAAAACCGCACACCAGTTTGTGTATGAAATTACTACCGGACGAGTGACGGTTACCTTAAATTAATCCGATCATGAATTGTTAATTAAATCAAGAATAGAGAGAGAGTCATAATGAAAAAACAAGGCGGTTTTACCCTAATTGAATTGGTGGTGGTGATCGTAATTTTGGGCATCCTCGCCGTAACGGCAGCTCCACGATTTTTAAACTTACAAGGTGATGCGCGTGACGCTTCGCTACAAGGCCTAAAAGGTGCAATGCAAGGGGCGGCAGGGATAGTTTATGGTCGTGCTGCTATATCTGGTAATGAAGCTAGTGCTTCTGGAGCCGTAACTATTGATGGAGTCTCTGGAGCCGTAAGTTTAGTATGGGGTTATCCTGCTGCCAGCGAAACAGGTATTGGTCGAGTAGTGACTGGACTTGGTAATGATGGTGATTGGAATATTGTATCGGGTTCAAATACTACAAACTCGATTGCTTATACATTTAAAACTGGCGTTAATGATGTTACTAAATGTTTTGTAAGATATGACGTGACTCCAGCAGTATCTTTTTCTGAGCCAACCATTACAGTTGTAACTTGTAAATAATAATTGATTACTTTAGCCATTAAGCAGTGAATAAGCTGCTTAATGGCTATCAATTTATAACTGATTAATAAATTAATTTTATTCATAATATCCCCACTTCGGTGAGACAACGATGCGCAAATCCCTTCGTCGAACATTGGGCTTTACCTTAGTCGAGCTGATCGTGGTTATTCTCTTGCTCGGTATTCTGTCTGCCTATGCGGCCAGTCGCTATTCGGGTACCAGTTCGGTCGCTGCGCTCACCACTCAACAAGAAATTCTCGCCTCACTGCGTTTAACCCAAAACCGCGCCATGCAGCGCACGGGTTATTGTAATCGCTGGTTAGTCACCGCTAATCAAGCTGGTCAAATATCACCACAGGCTGTAGCTGGAAGTTGCAGCAGCATCTTTGCTGCTGTTGATAACGACATTTCTCGGGTTGAGGCGCCAAGTGGTGTAACGTTAAGCCTTTCTACACCTAACGGTTATCTTGATTTTGACTCTCTAGGCCGCGCCGCTCAATGCACCGCTTCACCCTGTACCGTAACGATTTCCAGTACTCATGATCAGCGCCAAGTGTGTATTAATACTGAGGGCTATATTTATGCCTGTTAAGTCAATTAATCGAACGCGTGGTTTTACCCTAGTAGAAATGATCATTGTCATCACCATCACCGCGATTGCCATTACTGGCTTGGCAGCGGCGCTTTATCCGCGTTCGCAGCAGAGCGCCGAGCAGGTGATTGCGGTCAAAGCCGCTGAGTTGGGCAGAGCAGTATTAGATGAAATTTTGGGGCGTCAGTTTGATCAAAAATCTGGCCCTAATGGCGGTTTACCAGAGTGTGTGATTGTTGAAACAGACAATCGACAACTCTGTACTGCCCCTGCCCATGATTCACTTGGGCCTGATGCAGGTGAAAACGATCGAACATTGTTTAACGACGTCGATGATTTTATCACGGGGGATCAACCTAGACCGATTCAAGACGTGCTCGGTGAAACTCTTGATAGCAGTTATCGTAATTTTAAAGTCGTGATTGATGTTTTCTATGAGCAGGATAATAGCGGTCAGTTTACTGGCGTTAATGCTAATCAGCGCAGCCATTATAAACGCATTGAAGTGGTGATTATTGATTCACAAGGCAATCGCTATCCGTTTGCCGCCATTAAGGGGAACTACTGATGGCGCGTGGTTTTACCTTAATGGAAATGGTGATTGCGATTATTTTACTCGGCATTGTTGGCCTGTTTTTGGGCAATGTCGCCGGTCAAGCGATGGGGATCGCGGCAACCAGCTCGTCTCGTGAAGCGTTAATTCAGCAAGGGCGATTTATTACCGAGCGCTTGAGCCGAGAAATTCGTGAGGCGGTGCCCAATAGTGTGATTGTCGAGAATAACTGCATTGAGTTTTTGCCGATCATTAATAGCGGCATTTATAGCCAATTGGCCAATAACACTGACCAGCTGAAATTTTTACCTCTCAAAAAACAGAACCTGCTGCAAGGGGATCGACTCGTGGTGTTTCCAACCCAAGCACAGCCGCTACGCCAGTCGTTAAGCGATCCTGCCCCGACAAGACAAGTTGCTCAGTTAGCGAATAACGTATCAATCACTACTGAAAACAGAGCGGAAATTGAAGTGCCACTTACCCGTCAAACCTTATTTCCTCTGCAATCGCCAGCTCGGCGGGTGTATCTGTATCGTGATCCCGTGGCCTATTGTTACATCAGTAGTGAACAACGAATCTATCGCTATCAAGGCTATCCATTAACTCGCAGTCAATTAGCGCCAGCTCAATTGGGCTCTGGGGTAGTATTGATGGCTGAGAATATTAGTAGGGCTAACTTTGTCGTTGATGCTCCTAGTTTACAACGTAATGGCCTAATTAAAATTGAGTTAACCTTTGCTGATCGCGGTGAAGAGGTGAGGTTTGATCATGATGCGCTTATCTACAACACGCCGTAGCCAGCAAGGCAGCGGCTTGGTGATCGTTATTTTTATCATCGTCGTGGTCGGCTTTGTCGCTGCGGTCGCTAATCGTAATCAACAGCGTAATAGTCAGCAGTTGGTGTCTATGGTGATGGGTACTCGCGCCGAAATGGCCGCCCGTTCGGCAGCAGAAATCGCCATTAGCCGCTATTATCAAGAGAATGCACAAAGTAGCTGTCGCGCAGCTGAATCACAAGCTCAGCTTCCAACACCGGATTATTCCCCTGTTGCACGTAACATTGAGTTTCAGGGTGAAGGCTTAGCGCAATGTTCGGCGCAAATCAGCTGTGAATATATCGGTGTGTTAGATAATCAGCAAACGGTACTGCAAATTACCAGCGACGGACAATGCAGCAGTGGCGGCTGGTCATGGCAACGGACAATTCAAGTGGGGGTGAGGGGTGAATAAATCGTTAGGTCTACTTCTGCTAATGTTGGCTGTTCTGTTATCGTCTTTTAAGGTTGTCGCTCAGCAATATAATTTATCGAATGGGCAGTATCCACCATGCAGCACCTCATGGCAGCAATCAGGAAGTACTTATACCTGTACAGGGGGAAATGGTCGAGTAACATTAAATGATGGTGATATAATTATTGCTGATCAACCATCAACTATTGTTGCTCGGGCTGGTTTTTCTTTGACTAATAATGTTATAGGAATGAGCTCTACTAAAATTAACCTTGAGTCTAATCATGGAGAACTTAATGTTTCTTCTGGTCAGAGTGTTATTTATGGAAATTTTCAGGGTAATAGCACTAATGTTAATGGTATTAATGTAAGTATTTATGGTGACGTAATAACTGGAGGTGTTGTTAATTTATCTCAGGCTGCGGTTTTCGGTAATGTCATATCAAGTAATAATGCTATAAACCTATCTTATGTAAATATAACAGGTGATATAACTGCAAACTCAGGAAATATAACGATATCAGACTCTTCGATTGCTGGTTCAATATCCACCTTGAGTAATAGTGTGACTCTCATCAATACTAATGCCCACGGAAATATCCAGTCACATTCCGGTCTAACTATCACTGGAGGAACTTATAGTGGTAACATTCAATTAACTTCAGCTAACCCTGTAGTATTCAACTCGGTTAATATGGTGTATGGGCAAGTTGCTGGTTCAAGTGTATTTACATCAAATAATAGCCAACTAGGTACTCCTAATTCACCTGTCAATATTAATACCAGTACTAATGAAATAAACCTAATTGGCACAATAGGTTATGGTGATTTTATCACACCATCTTACAGTCAAGTGAATATTTCAAATAGCTATATTGTCGGACAGTGCTTACCTATTTCAAACCCAGCTAATGCTTGTCACCCTAGACCTGCTGCTAAATACCATTTTGATGAGTCTACTTGGACTGGTAATGCTAATGAAGTAAAAAATTCATTTGATGATTTTTTACATGGTAGAGCTTTTAATGGAGCTACAACAGGGAGATTATTACCAGCGCTACCAAATGATGCTAACAACTATGGAAGCTGTGCTTATGGTATATTTAATAAGTCTAATAACCAGTATGTAGAAGTTCCTTATTCATCCTCTTTAGATTTTGAAGATGCTGTCACTGTATCTTCATGGATATATCCAACAGGTTACCCAAGTGGTTCTGGTTTAATGAGCATTGTTTCAAAAGATGGGAATTATGAATTTCATTTAGATAGTTCTGGCCGAGTATATTGGTATTGGGAGTATCAAAGCTTATTGGATTTTTTACCAGTTTTAGGAAGCAGAACATTATTGTCATCATCTTCAATACCATTAAATCAATGGACACATATTACTATTCGCTATGATCGAAATCGGAGTAATCAACGGCAAGCGATTTTTATTAATGGTCAATTAAATAGCTCGTCTAATCACAATGAACGTTTGCGAACCAATAATCGTCCATTACAAATAGCTCAAGATCAAAATACTTCAGGTCGCGCTTTTGATGGTTACATTGACGAAGTAACTATATATGGTCAAGGACTGCTCGATGAGCAAATATGGGCTGAATATCAGTCTCGTCATTTGTGTGAAGGGAATGTAGGGCTGCAATGTTTTTCTGATGATTTTGAAAATCAGCCTCTAAGTGAGCAGTGGCGGGTTTTTCGCAGTAGTGGGGCGTTTACGCCCTCAAAAGTCATCGTGAACGGTAATAACCGTTTACGATTAACCCAAGCGGTACAAAACCAAGCGACGGCTTCAACCTTTCAACGAATTTTTCCAGCGGCAAATAATCGTGTTGAAGTGGAGTTTGACTATTTTGCTTATGGTGGGACAGGAGCCGATGGTGTGGCGATCGTCTTTTCTGATGCCACAGTAACACCCCAAGTCGGCGCTTTTGGTGGGCCTTTAGGATACGGCTACAAAGTTGCCGAACAGCAGCCGGGGTTTGCTGGAGGGTGGTTAGGCATTGGCTTAGATGAGTATGGTAATTATTCTGTAGAAGGGGGCGGTAATAGTGTTAATAGCAGAAGGCGTCAAGCGGTTGTATTAAGAGGTTCTGGGGCGGGGTACTCAGGCTATAACTATTTAGCTGGAACTTGTAATAACGGTTCAACCAATATCAATAGCGATTGTTTAAGTCCCAAAGTTGATAATACGAATGGTAATCCTCAACACCGTTATCGTATCGTAATCGATTCAACTCAAGCCTCAACGTCATTTGTGACTGTTAGCCGCAAGGTCGGGACCAGTAGCTGGGTAGACTTAATTGGTCCTGTTAATGTGATGTCTTTGTCAGGACAAGAAAATGTACCCAATGAACTTTTTATGTCGATTACCGGATCAACTGGCTCAGTCACGAATAATCATGAGATTGATAACTTTGAAGTTTGTGCTCTAAACTCTCGCCCTGTTGGTCAACAGATTGATCATTTTCGGATGGATTTACCTGCTCAAGGGTTAACCTGTAAGGCATCGGAAGTAACGGTTACCGCTTGTGCTAATAGTAACTGCAGTGAAAAATTTACCGATTCTGTGACCGCTTTTTTAACTCCAAGCTCAGCGCCTAGCGCTTCAGGTGGTTGGCTTAATGGCCCAAGTCTTGCGTTAACTAATGGTGTTGGCGTTTCTCAGCTAAGAAAAAATAGCGTCAGTTCAACAAATCGGGTCAATGTTGGTATCTCTGGTTCCAATCCAACGGCAATCGCATTTAATCCAACGCTCTGTCGTCGTGGTGGTGGTGTTTATTCATCAACGGCATGCTATGTTGATTTTGTGGATAGTGGATTTGAGATACAGGTGCCTCATGCCTATGCCAATCAATTAGTCACTGGAACTATCACTGCATTAAGTAAAGGAGATAATCCTGAACAATGTATCCCAAGTTTTGCTGGTGTAGATAAAGGTGTTTCATTATGGAGTGAATATCTTATCCCTTCGGGAGGGCAAGGGTTTTCAGCAATGAATGTTGTCGTGGATGGTTCAACCATTAGCAATAATATCGCAGCCCCGAGTCATCGTAGCCTGTATTTTGAACAAAATGGTCAAGCGGAATTTGAACTTACCTATCGCGAAGCGGGGAGCTTAGCTTTGCACGCCCGTTTTACTGGCAGCGGTGATGAGCAAGATTTGCAATTAACTGGACAAGCGAATTTTATTCGTGTGCCGCGTGCATTACTGCTTAGTGCTAATCACTCTTATGACCTAGCTCACCCTGATGGAAAGTGCTCTGTTGCTGACTTAAGTTGTTCGGTTTTTGCTAGAGCAGGGGAAGGATTTAATCTTAATATCAAAGCGGTAGCGGCTGAACCGAATGAAGATAATGATTTTACCAATAATTTGGGGCTAACCAATTATCAGCAACAGAATATTATTCTCAATCATACGCTCGTTGAACCTTCCAATGGTTCTGCGGGTTCGATCGGTACACTCAATTATCATCATGAATTAGGTAGTTCTACTACGGTCCAACAGAGTGTACATGAAGTCGGAGTGTTTGATTTTTCATTAGTGCCACCCACTTCTTACCTTGGCCTCGACTTAATTGACGCCGGTTTGCCGATCTCTGTGACGTCAACAGGCCCGATAGGCCGCTTTATCCCGGCATATTTTGACGTCTCACCGATGACGGTTACATTGGCTGCTGCGTGTTCGACAGGCGGTCAACCTTTTACCTACCTAGGCCAACCCTTTGCTTATGGCAACAATCCAGGGCTCTATTTACAGCCTAAATCAGGTGATGGTTCTGATACGCTTAACTATTTAATTGGCGATTGGTGGCGTTATAACAATCAATGGGCGGAGAGAGGTTATCATGATCTTGTTGATGACCTGACGATCGATTTTACGAACGAATTGACAGAACCAGTGACGCGTCAATCAGCATCAACCAGTGGGGTGACCCTTAATGATGAGCAGCTTAGCTATCAAAAACCGATAGATCCGATGGTTCCATTCAATGCAGACTTTAACTTACACTTGTCAGTCAATGATCTAAGAGACAGTGATGATGTCTGTTATCGAACGTCTTACTCAGAGTCCTGCTTGGAGTATACCTTTGAAAATATCGACCAAACCATGCCACTGTATTGGGGACGTTTAACCATTGAAAATGTCTATGGACCAGAAATTCAAGACTTACAGCAAAAAATAATCGGTGAATATTATACCTCAACCGGATTTGTGACCAATAATTATGATAATTGTACTTTATTACCTGCCTTGAGCGCCTTTGAGTTTGAATCGGACGATTTTAGTGTTAATCAAACAGGGGCATTACCTTTGGTCAATGTTACTTTGCCATTAGAACCACAACCATTAAAGCTGATCCAAGGGGTTATGCCGTTGAGCTATAGTGCTCCTGGTGCCAGCAATCGCGGTCTTATCAAAGCGCTGCTTGATTTAGAACAACATGGTTTGCCTTGGTTGCGCAGTTATGATCAATCAAATACCGAATGGAATGACAATGTTACTGGCGTTGTTCAATTTGGCTTATATCGAGGTAATGACCGAGTTATTTGGTGGCGTGAGACCAATTAAGCGACTTATTGTCGCTCAGATCGATGCTTAAGTTAGGGAATGGTCAGAAATTATGGGTTTTCCTTCATGTTTATGGATCAACGCCTTGCTGTGATTGCAAGGCGTTGGTACATTTAGTGCAATTTTCATTTTATTCACCTTGCAGGACGAACGAAGATTATGTTTAAGAAACTTCGTGGCATGTTTTCCAATGACCTATCAATAGATTTAGGTACTGCCAACACGCTTATTTATGTAAAAGGTCAAGGGATTGTCCTTAATGAACCTTCTGTTGTTGCCATCCGCCAAGATAAAGGGCGCGGTGGTAAAACTGTGGCTGCTGTCGGCCATGCGGCTAAACAAATGCTTGGCCGTACGCCGGGTAATATCTCTGCCATTCGTCCAATGAAAGATGGCGTAATTGCTGATTTTTATGTAACCGAGAAAATGCTACAGCATTTTATTCGTCAAGTGCATGACAACAGCGTATTAAAACCAAGCCCTCGCGTTTTGGTTTGTGTGCCTTGTGGGTCGACTCAAGTTGAGCGCCGCGCGATTCGTGAATCAGCGCTTGGCGCTGGTGCTCGTGAAGTCTATTTGATTGATGAGCCAATGGCGGCGGCGATCGGTGCTGGTCTTCGTGTTTCTGAGCCAACCGGTTCAATGGTGATCGATATCGGTGGTGGTACTACCGAAGTGGCGGTTATCTCGCTAAACGGCGTTGTTTATTCTTCTTCCGTGCGTATCGGTGGTGACCGTTTTGATGAAGCGATCATTAATTATGTGCGTCGTAATTACGGCAGTTTGATTGGTGAAGCAACCGCAGAAAGAATCAAACATGAAATTGGTTCTGCCTATCCTGGCGATCAAGTGCTTGAAATTGAAGTGCGTGGTCGAAACTTAGCGGAAGGGGTTCCGCGGAGTTTTACCCTTAATTCCAATGAAATTCTCGAAGCCCTACAAGAGCCGCTAAGTGGAATTGTTTCTGCAGTAATGGTCGCTTTAGAGCAGTGTCCGCCAGAGCTGGCTTCAGATATCTCTGAGAATGGCATGGTACTGACCGGTGGTGGCGCACTACTGAAAGAGCTCGATCGTTTATTGACCGAAGAGACGGGTATTCCTGTGGTGATCGCTGATGATCCGTTGACCTGTGTTGCTCGTGGTGGCGGTAAAGCATTAGAAATGATTGATATGCACGGCGGCGATCTGTTCAGTGACGAGTAATGGCGAATAATGCCCTATCTGCTTGCAGCGTTAGTGGTATTGGCTAAGTTAGTAGACCCCAACACATAGTGTTTACCTATGCGTTGGGGTTTGTCTACCTGTCGCCTTGCTGCAACGTCAAGTTGTTTGGGTACAGGTGTCGCCTGATGCCTGAATCAACATTTGGGATTATTTAACATGAAGCCTATATTTGGTCGAGGACCCTCTTTACAGCAACGTCTCTTTTTCGCCGTGATCGCTTCAGCCAGCTTAATGCTAGCTGACAGTCGTTTAGATGCCTTCTCTCAGGTCCGTTTTCTCTTAAACAGTGCTGTGGCGCCGATTCAATACGCTGCTGATTTACCGCGCAGTATGTTTGATGGTTTCTATGATCGATTCAGCTCTCGTCAGCAACTGATGGAGAGTAATCATGGTTTAAAACGTGAAGTATTGATCTTGAAAAGTGATCTCATTTTGTTGGATCAATATCGTGAAGAGAACCAACGTCTGCGTAAGTTACTTGGGTCGTCTTTTGTCCGTGATGAGAAAAAAGTGGTTGCTGAGGTGATGGGGGTCGATACCTCACCTTATCGTCATCAAGTCGTGATCGATAAAGGTCGAGTGGATGGCGTTTATGAAGGTCAACCGGTCATTAATGAAAAAGGGATTGTTGGTCAGGTGACGTTTGTCGCCGCACATAATAGCCGAGTTCTATTATTAATCGACCCTAATAGCGCCATACCCGTGCAAAATATTCGTAACGATATTCGTGTGATTGCTTCCGGTAATGGACAAACGGATGAGATTCAACTTGAGCACATTGCCACCAGTACGGATATGAACGTAGGAGATATGTTAGTGACGTCTGGATTGGGAGGGATTTACCCAGAAGGTTATCCAGTGGCTTATCTTGCTGAGGTAGATAAAGATACTCGACGTGAATTTGCCGTGATCAAAGCCACTCCGGTAGTTGATTTTACCCGTTTGCGTTATTTGCTGTTGATTTGGCCGAATGAAGATCGGCAGCAAAAGGTATTACAAGCCACGCCTCAACATATGCTTAAGGAGGCACGACATGGCTCGCAATGATTGGTCAAGCCGCTTAGTGATTTGGGGCTCATTTTTATTAGCGCTAATTGTACAAACGATCCCTTGGCCGGGGACATTAGATCTACTGCGTCCTTCTTGGTTGCTGTTAGTGATCTGCTATTGGGTAATGGCCTTACCTCATCGGGTTAATGTCGGTACTGCATTTATCATGGGCTTGTTGTGGGATCTTTTACTCGGCTCCACGCTAGGCATTCGTGGCATGATGATGTCCATCGTGATTTACCTTGTTGCGGTTAACTTTTTATTACTGCGTAATATGGCACTCTGGCAGCAAGCGATTGTGATTGCTTTATTAGCGATGGGGTTAGAGGTACTGATTTTTTGTGGTGAGTTTTTAATACAAGATGTCACTTTTAACCCTTTGTCACTCTGGAGTGGCGTGATTAGCTGTATACTTTGGCCATGGATGTTTTTATTACTGCGCCGTATTCGTCGCCATTGGAATATAAAATGAACCATAAAAAATTACTGCTCGCCTCAGGTTCTCCGAGGCGACGTGAGCTATTGGCTCAGTTGGGATACGATTTTGATATTGTCGTGCCTAATGTGCAAGAACAGCGTCAAACAGAAGAATCTGCCCAAGATTATGTGTTACGTCTCTCTGAGGATAAAGCACGCGCAGGGTTGGCGATGGCTAACTCAGACGCGGTTGTACTCGGATCGGATACGATTGTTGTCTTGAATGAACAAGTGCTGGAAAAACCGCAAGATTTTGCTGATGCTCGACGCATGCTGTTACAGCTCTCTAATACTAGCCATCAAGTGATGACTGCGGTAACGGTGGTCAGTGCTGATCGCCAGCGCTCGATACTGGTCACTACCGAGGTGTGGTTTAAAGCATTATCTGAACAAGAGATTGAGCATTATTGGCAAACGGGTGAGCCTTGCGATAAAGCGGGCAGTTATGCCATTCAAGGATTAGGGGGACGCTTTGTCACTCGAATAGAAGGCAGTTATTACGCCGTGGTTGGCTTGCCTCTTTATGAAACGGACCAGCTCTTGCACGAATTTTTATAACTTACATCATTGAGGTGCGCTCATGAGTGCGGAGTTGTTGTTAAACGTTACCCCAAGTGAAACTCGGGTAGCGATGATTGAAGGTGGAGTACTGCAAGAGATCCACATAGAACGCGAAGCCAAACGGGGTATTGTCGGGAATATTTATAAAGGTAAAGTCAGCCGTGTCTTACCCGGTATGCAGGCGGCGTTTGTTGATATTGGTTTAGATAAAGCGGCATTTTTGCACGCCTCTGATATTGTGCCCCACACGGAATGTGTTGCTGAGAATGAGAAGCAACAATTTAAGGTGCGCGACATTTCTGAGCTCGTGCGTCAAGGGCAAGATATTGTGGTGCAAGTGGTGAAAGATCCATTAGGCACCAAAGGCGCTCGCTTAACCACGGATATCACGCTTCCTTCTCGTTATTTGGTTTATATGCCGGGTGCCATTCATGTCGGTGTTTCGCAACGCATTGAAAGTGAGCGAGAGCGAAATCGTTTAAAAAGTGTCGTCGGTCAATATTGTGATGAACATGGCGGCTTTATTATTCGTACCGCAGCCGAAGGGGCGAATGAAAAAGAGTTAGCACAAGATGCTGCGTTTTTAAAACGGCTATGGACCAAAATCATGGAGCGGCGTGCGAAATACAAAACGCGTACCACGTTGTATGGTGAGCTGGGCCTAGCGCAACGAATTTTGCGTGATTTTGTTGGTACTGAGTTAACCAAGATTTTGGTCGATTCGCGAACAGAATTCGATAATTTGCTTGAATTTACCTCTGAATACGTCCCTGAACTGACCGATAAATTAAGCTTGTATGAAGGCGATAAGCCGATTTTTGATATGTATGACACCGAGAATGAGATTCAGCGTTCGTTAGAACGAAAAGTTGAGCTCAAATCGGGTGGCTACTTGATCATTGATCAAACTGAGGCGATGACCACCGTGGACATCAATACTGGGGCTTTTGTTGGGCGTCGAAATCTCGAAGAAACGATTTTTAATACCAATGTTGAAGCCACTCAAGCCATTGCGCGCCAGCTGAGACTGCGTAATCTTGGCGGGATCATCATCATTGATTTTATCGATATGATTTCAGATGACCATCGTAAGCGTGTATTGGCTTCTCTTGAAGCGGCGTTAAGTAAAGATCGAGTAAAAACCAATATCAATGGTTTTACTCAATTAGGCTTAGTGGAAATGACCCGTAAACGAACTCGCGAAAGTATTGAACATGTTCTGTGTTCGACTTGTCCAACTTGTGAAGGACGTGGCAGCGTAAAAACCGTTGAGACGGTCTGTTTTGAAATTTTACGTGAAATTACCCGAGTGAATCGTGCTTATGACGCCGATAAATTTGTCGTGTATGCCTCACCGGCCGTTGCGGATACCTTGCAAGGGGATGAGTCTCACTCACTTGCGGAATTAGAGGTGTTTATCGGTAAGCAAGTTCGTATTCAAGCGGAACCTTTGTATGTACAAGAGCAATTTGATGTTGTCATGATGTAAGTAGGATTGTGAGTGCTTTCGATATTAACTCGCCTTAGGCGGATAGTGTTGTGGTTACTGGTAAGTCTGTTGGTGGTGCTGGCCTTGGTCATCACCACTTTACGTATCGTCTTACCAGAAATGAATCGTTTTAAAGACGAGATTCAACAGTGGGTTGGTGAACAAACCCAAATTCAAATTACCATTGCCGATGTGCGTGGCTTTTGGCGTAATACCCATCCTTCGCTTGCTCTGCAAGGGGTTCAGGCGAACCTGCCTGATGGCAGTCAAATACAACTTGAAACCGCACGGATTGATGTCGAGTTTGATTTATTAGAAAGCTTCAGACAGCGATCGCCTGTGGTGGCCAATCTCGTTATTCATCAATTAAATCTCGATGTTCGTTCTGTTGATTGGTTGGCAATCAACCAAGCATCGGATGAGCCATCAAACCAAACGGGCGATCAAGGGCGAATTTTACAGCGCTTAGACGATTTATTCTTACGTCAGCTCGATGATTTTTCTATTCAAGATTCGACCATTCTTTATCAAACGATGGCGGGCGACTTTCGTCAATTAGATGTCGAAAAACTGCATTGGAAGAATCGTGGACGCCAACACATCGCGGAAGGGATCATCAGTTTAGCCGATAGCGAAATTAACTCATTAAAAGTTAGTGCTCACTTTAAAGATCATGGTTCATTGCGTGATGTTTCGGGGCAATTTTATATCAGCGCCGATAAACTGCGAGTTCGTCCGTGGTTAACGCGTTATTTGGCTGATGCCACGGGAATTGAGCGTGGTTTGATCAGTTTTAATGCTTGGATCACGTTGCAGCATAATCAGCCTATTGATGGTTATGTTGAACTCAAACCTTCAGAGCTCGCGTGGCATGATACGGAACGGCATGAGTTATTGCTAGAGTCGGGGATTGTTCAACTCTTTCCAACAGAAAATGGTTGGCAAGTTAGCGCTCACTCACTCAAATTGCGAACCGATGATAATCCATGGCCGGAATTGGATTTCGCTTTAGATTGGCAGCCACAAGGTTGGCGGTTGAATGTCTCTCAACTGGCACTACCCACCTTAACGCCATTGGTCAGACTGATACCAAATTCACAAACAGCGCAAAGCTGGCTTGCACATTTAGAACCCCATGGTTTGTTGGATGATGTGCGACTGTCAGTGAATCAAGACGATGATATCCAGTATTCTGTTCGAGTGAATCAAGGCGGGATTAAGCAGTGGGATTTGTTGCCCGGGATCGAGCATCTGCAAGCCACTATCCGAGGGACGGCAGAGAGCGCCGTGATACATGCGAGCTTGACTGATGAAACTCTGCCTTATGGTGATGTGTTTCAAGCGCCGCTGTCTCTGCGTCAAGGCGCGATTGATCTGGTGTGGCAGCGTGATGAAAACGGTTGGCGTTTATGGGCCGATAAGGTAAGCGCTGCGACCGATGATCTTCAAGTATTAGGTGCATTTCGGCTTGATTTTCCGGCGCAAGGAGAGCCCTTCTTATCTTTTTATGCCGAAGCCGATCTCTACAATGCGGGCGAAACGTGGCGTTATTTACCTACGAGAGCACTGGGCCAGTCTCTTACCGATTACTTATCGACATCGATTCAGGGCGGTAACGTTGATACCGCTAAATTACTTTGGTATGGCGAACTTGCCGCGTTTCCTTATCAGGATAACAACGGTATTTTCCAAGCTTGGGTCGGTTTAAAAAACGCGAAATTCAGCTTTGATACCGCCTGGCCAGCGATCACCGATCTACAGCTTGATCTACTGTTTGAAAATGAATCCATGTACCTTGATTCTCGGTCAGCGACATTAATGGATGTCGAGGCGGAGCGGATTGTTGGACAAATTGCTCACTTGTCTGAAGATGGTTGGTTAGAACTCAGTGCCACGGTCAAAGCTCAAGGTAATGCGGTGCGAGATTATATGACCGCAAGCCCATTAGTCGATTCCGTTGGCGCTGCATTAACCGCGATTGACGTACGTGGACTGGTCAATTCTCAGTTCCAATTAGCGATTCCTTTTGCGCATGGTCATGATGTTCGAGCGTGGGGGTGGGCCGATTTGATGAATAATCAGGTTGAGATCAACACGCCACCAATGACGTTAAATGGTGTATCGGGACGAATTCATTTTGATAATGATCAGGTCTCGGCCGCAGGGCTAACCGGCGAGCTGCTCACACAACCGATTTCCTTTGATTTTAAAGGTGAGAGTGCCGCGCAAGGTTATCATGTCGGAATCGATTTAGTCGGTGACTGGGATATCTTGCCGCTAGCGCCTTATGTCGGTGAGCACTGGATAGCGCCGGTCACTGGTCATGCGCCTTGGCAAATGGGGGTCAATATTCAGCTCAATGATGTTGGCTTTACTTATCAAATCGATGCACAGGCTAATTTACAGTCTATCGCGAGTGACTATCCATATCCTTTGGGTAAACCTGCCAACCGTCAAGGCACAGTACGTTTGCAAGCCTCAGGTAACCAGCAAACGGTGTCCGCTCGTTTACAACTGCCTGATGCGAAGTACCAAACTGAGATTGATATTACTCAGCCAGTGCCACACTTAACGGCAAGCTATTTGTTGCTGGGGCAAGGCAGTTTTAAAATGAGCCCTGTCGCCGGACATGATGTTCAGATTCGCAGTGAGAGATTTAATCTTGATCAATGGCTGGATATTCTTGATCAGCAACCGGATAGCCAAGCGGTTAGTGTGTTAGCTGAGTTGCAAACACCAAGTCTGCCGATTCCTGAGCGAGTCGACGTTGATGTCCAAGAGCTCACTTTCGCTGGTTTAGAGTGGCATGATGTTGCCTTCAGTGCACGCCAAAAAAATCTTGGATGGTCAGTAACGGTCAATAGCCAAGAGGTGCAAGGCCAAGCCAGTTATATTCAACCTTATGATCTGACGGTGGCTTTACAACGTCTCCACCTCTATCTTCCACAGCTCGATCAACATCAAGGTCACAGTCTGTTGATTGATAGAGAAAAGCAAGATGCGCCACTGATCTCCGAGTTTGATCGCCGTTTTCATCAGTTAATGCCGAATCTCACTCTCGTGATTGATGATTTTTGGCTACAAGGATACAGCGTCGGTAAGCTGAGTATGGACTTTCAGCGTCAGGGCGATACTTTAGCTTGGAAAAAAATTGATATTGTCAGCGGTACCAATCAAATCAATATTAGTGGTGAGTGGACACTAACCGAAGATCACAGTCATACCCTGATGAATATCGATATGCAAGGCGAGAATAACAGTGATCTTATGGAGCGTTTTGGGATCACCTCAGGGATACAACGAGCCCCGTTTTCGCTGAAAAGTCATAGCGAATGGGACGGTGCGCCATGGTCGATGCGGATTAATACCTTACGGGGTTCGGTAGAAACGGAATTAGGTAAAGGGGTTATTTCTAATGTCAGTGGGGCGGCGAATCTGCTTGGATTATTCAGTCTCGATTCGATCATTCGTAAAATGCAGCTCGATTTTAGCGATATTTTTGACAAAGGGATGGCGTTCAGCCGTATAACGGGTAGTGGAGATATCGAGCAAGGTATTTTTGTGACCAATAATATTAAAATGGATGCGATTGCTGGTGAGATGACTATCCGCGGCATGGCGGATCTCAATACCCAGATGGTAGATGCACAAGTGAACTTTGTTCCTGATCTTACCTCTGGGATCCCTGTGATGACAGCGTTTGCCGTTACTCCAGTTACCGCCTTATATGTGTTAGCGATCACTACGGTTATTTCACCGGTCGTTGAGGTGTTTACTCAAGTTAATTATGAGGTTAAAGGGCCTTTGAACTCGCCGAATGTACGTGAAATATCACGTCGTAAAGGGGAATTTAAGTTGCCTGAGCGACTAAAAAAATAAGCCAAGGAGAGAATCATGCTGCGAATAGGATTGGTGCAAATGACGTCAAGTGACGTCGTAAATGATAACCTAAGCTACATTGAACAGCAGGTCGCCCAGCTGGCGAGCCAAGGCGCACAATTGATAGTCACGCCAGAAAACGCGACCCTATTTGCTAGCCATATGCAATACCAGCAAAATGCAGAGCCATTGAATGTAGGACCTATTCAGCAGCGGTTCGCTCTATTGGCTAAACAGCATCAGGTTTATTTACTGCTGGGGAGCTTACCCATTCGGCGCACAACGGGGATCACCAGTACCTCGATTTTATTCGGACCTCAGGGCGAATGGCTAGCAGACTATGATAAGCTACACTTGTTCGATGTTGATGTCGCTGATCAGCATCGCTGTTATCGTGAATCGTCGTTATTCTGTGCGGGGCAGCGCGTAGTGGTAGCGAACACGGGATTGGCTAATTTAGGCTTATCGATTTGTTATGATCTGCGTTTTGCTACCTTATACAGTGAGCTACGCCGAAAAGGTGCACAAATTTTACTGGTTCCTGCTGCGTTTACCGCGGTGACTGGTCAAGCCCACTGGGAGTTGTTATTACGGGCGAGAGCGATTGAAACCCAGTGTTGGGTCGTCGCCGTTGGACAAACAGGGCAGCACGCAGGGGGAAGGCAGACTTGGGGACATTCGATGGTGATCAACCCTTGGGGAGAGATCACTGCCGCTCTCGGTCCTGAAGCCGATAATCTCTTGGTCGATATTGATTTACGCTCGCTGCAAACTATTCGTCAAAACATGCCCGTGCTTGAGCACACACGTTTTCATCATCAATTTATAGAGAAAAAGAATCCGCTATGAGTATTACCCGTATTGAACAAGCGTTACTCGCCCCAACCGGCCTGACTGAACAGGATATTGCTGACACGCTAGCCAGTATCATGACTCGCGATATTGATTATGCTGATCTCTATTTTCAATCGAGTTGGCATGAATCGCTGGTTTTAGAAGATAGCATTATTAAAGATGGTTCATTTAATATCGACTGTGGGGTTGGTGTACGGGCGATCAGCGGTGAAAAAACCGGTTTTGCTTACTCGGATCAAATTCAGCTTGATGGATTAAAGCAAAGTGCGATTGCCGCACGAGGCATTGCGACTCAAGCCAAAAATGGTCAGGTTCAGGCGTTTCGACGCAGTGATAACCAAGCATATTATGCGGCGGATAACCCATTAGAGAATTGGCAAAAACAGAAAAAAACTGAGCTACTACAACAGCTCGATGCTTATATTCGAACCAAAGAGCCTTTGATTCAAGAAGTCTCGGTGAGCCTGAGTGGGGTTCATGAACAGATGCTGGTTGCGGCAACTGATGGGACTTATGCTGGTGATATTCGTCCGTTGGTGCGTTTATCGATCTCCGTGTTGGCTAAAAAAGGCGATCGTCGTGAGCGCGGCAGCGCAGGAGGCGGCGGCCGATTTAATTATGATTACTTTTTAAATGAAGAAAATGGCCAAAAAATTGCTTTTGCCTACGCCGATGAAGCGATTCGCCAAGCGTTGGTGAATTTAGAAGCGGTGGCGGCTCCTGCGGGTACCATGCCAGTAGTATTGGGTTCTGGATGGCCTGGTGTCTTATTGCATGAAGCGGTAGGCCATGGCTTGGAAGGTGATTTCAATCGTAAAGGGTCTTCGGTTTTCTCTGGAAAAATCGGTCAGCAAGTGACCTCTAAGCTGTGCACGATTGTCGATGATGGAACGTTAAAGGATTTACGTGGTTCATTGAATGTCGATGATGAAGGGGTCCACGGTCAATACAATGTGCTGATTGAAAAAGGTGTGCTTAAAGGTTACATGCAAGATAAGCACAATGCGCATTTAATGGGCGTTGCCCCAACGGGAAATGGTCGTCGTGAATCCTATGCTCATTTGCCGATGCCTCGCATGACCAATACCTATATGTTACCCGGCGAGCATACTCCAGAAGAGATCATTGCCAGTGTTAAGAAAGGGATTTACGCGCCTAATTTTGGGGGTGGTCAAGTGGATATTACTTCTGGAAAATTTGTTTTCTCGGCCTCAGAGGCGTATTTGATTGAAAATGGTAAAGTGACACGCCCTATCAAGGGAGCGACATTAATTGGCTCTGGTATTGAAGCGATGCAGCAAGTCTCAATGGTCGGTAATGATCTGAGCATTGATCGCGGTGTTGGTGTCTGTGGTAAAGCGGGACAAAGTGTTCCGGTCGGTGTTGGCCAACCAACGTTGAAGTTGGATGCGTTAACTGTGGGTGGGACAGAATAATTGACGGAATAAAATCGGCCGCTTACACGAGAAGTTAGTGTAAAGCGGCTTTTCTCGGTAGTAATTATTGACGATCCGTGCGATATTTCGCGCTAATTTTTGAGCCTGTTTATAAACTCTGGAGTCACCATTATGTCTCATGAAGATGAATATCTCTCTGTTGAAGCCTTTATCGAAATGCAAAAAGAAGAGACTCGCGATATTATCCAAGCACTACTCGACGACGGCAGTGATCCAGAAGCCTTGTACGATATCGAACATCACTTGTTTGCTGAAGATTTTGAAATTTTAGAGAAAGCGGCCGTTGAAGCTTTCAAACTGGGTTTTGAAGTATTGGAAGCGGAAGAGACTGAAGATGAAGATGGTCATAAACTGTTCTGTTTTGATGCGACGATGCAATCGGTTTTGGATCCGCAAGCGATCGATCAGCAAGTCGCAAAATTGGTCGAGTTAGCTGAAAAGTTTGATGTTATCTACGACGGGTGGGGCACGTATTACGAAGGTGAAGATGCCCTTTATCCAGAAGAAGATGACGAAGACGAAGAGCAAGCCTAACCTTCAGTGGTTGCCGTTATCGATTAACGCGGCCACAGTGAGCAATTAATTTGTCACAGTAAATACCAGTCAGCCGGCTGGTATTTTTGATCCCGCTCAGGTATATATGAGATAAATTTGCTCAAGATAATCAATGACAATGCAGCTTTCTCTCTCTGGTCCATGGCAGCTTTCGCCTCTGACAGACGTATCCATTCCTCAAGTTGATCTTTATTTTCCCAATCCATTCAGTTGCGCCTTGCCAAGTGAATTGGCCGAGCATGATCTCGCGCAGCAAGAATGGCATTTAATGCATGATATTGAAGTCGATGAACATCTCTTAGCGTTTGCTGCTATTGATGTCGTGATAGAAGGCATCGATTATCCAGCCGAAGTGCGTCTTAATGGTGCCGCTATTTTTGATTGTGATGGGACGCAACATCGTTATAAAAAAGAGATCCGCTCGCTGCTTAAGTTAGGTCGAAATCGGTTTGAAATTTTATTCTTAAATCAGGAAGACGATTGGTTGATTGAAGAGGCAATTTGTCCGCTTGGTGAAGAAAAGCGAGTCGCATACGACTCGAGGATAGGTATTTGGCGAGCGCCTTATTTACAGGCTATTTCTCACTTACGCCTTGAACATCTGACGACAGAGCAAATCTGGCATCATGGTGGTGGTTGTGAGCTGTTAGTGAATCTTTACTTCACCACCTACGCGAGTGGTTTAGTGTCTGCTGCGGTTCGTTTTGATGGTATGACTTACCATTTACCGATAGATGTACGCAGTGATCATGTGACGGCTATTTTCCAAGTCGATGCGCCTCGCTATTACGACGCAGAAAAACCGAATCCTGAAGATCTTTATACGATTGATGTTGAGTTAGACGGACAACAAGCCTCGGTTAAACTGGCATTGAGTGACACCTTGTGTGTCACTCATTTTCCGTTATAACGCGGCGGGGGGATCCGATCATTTTGGCTCATGTTACCTAGTGTGCACAGCCAAAGTGTTTGTCGGTGCCTTTTTTCTGTGGATGCAAACTTTGCCATACTTTTTCATGAAAGTAGTAAGCACAGGTATTAAAGCTGGGTTCAATCATCGCCATGATGCCGCCAATTAACCAACTTCCAGTGAGTAAATAAGCAATACCAAAAGCAACGCTAAAGTGGATGACGGCGAAGCTGGCGGTTTTTATCCGAGTCTTGCCCGCGTAACGTTGCAGTGCTGGATGCTGAGTCCATACCCGTTCATGGAAATAAAAAGCGACAGTATTGACCATCGGTTCCAGCATAGCGATTAAACTACCGAGAATGATATCGCCTGTCAGTAGATAAGCGATAGTAAAAGCGATGGTAAAGTGAATAGCAGCGAAGCTGAGTGTTTTTTTCATGATCCGGTCCCACCTATTTCTTTTTGATGTAAACATTATTGATAATTATTCTCAAAAAGAAAAGGAGAATCGAACAATTAATCTCATCGGTAAAATCGATGAACCTTCCGTTTGCTAATTAACCTTGCGGTTTGATGACTAAAACGGGGATGGGGGCGTTCTCGACGACCTTGCTGGCTACCGAACCGAGCATCACTTTGTCCATTCGTGAGCGCTTATGGCTGGGCATAATAATTAACTCTGCCTTGAGCTTGGCGGCATACTCCAGAATGGTCGTGTAGGGCTTTCCTTCAGCGACATGCAACTGATAGTGAATGTCCTCTGGCAGATACTGCTGAGCAAATGCTTGTAAACGTTGCCCAACGTCTTGCTTCATTTTATTGGCAGCGTCACGCGGGAAATAAGTTGCGACCATCGACATGTGAATACCCGGTAGTACGGTTAAAAGATGCAGTTGAGCACCACTGTGTCTTGCTTGCCATACCGCACTTTGTGCGGCTTTATCAGCAAAGCCTTGTTCATTTAAATCGACGGGGACTAAGATATGTTTATACATGGTTTTTTATCTCTGTATGGCTTTCCCCCGCAGATTCGATAGCCAGGGGAAAGCAAAGTCACAATAGGTTAAGGTTGTATCGCCGTTTTCTTGAGGGCGCGGCGTCTTTGATTCCAGCCAAGCAGTAAGGTCAGCAACAGTGCAGGGACAAAGACCCATTCTTTCATTGGACGATCGCTATCCACGACGACCGTACGGACTTCCCAATCAAAATCGATCCCTGCCGCTTCAGCTGGACTACGAAACTCAACAGCGTCGATCAGCATTCGATTATTGATCTTATTAACGGTAAGCCCCATCGAACGAATCCGTTCTTCGGCCGTTAGCGCTAGATCATCAAACGGCAGTTGCACGGTTTTCGACACATAGTCGCCCATTAAGGTTTCTCCGGCGACGATCATCACAATCGGTTGACCCACCGGCGCTTTATCGACGATATAGGCTAAGTCCGTACCTGGGTATTGATACTTAGCCGGATAAATTTTGTCCCACCAAAATCCAGGTCGTAAAAAGCTAAAGGTCAGCAGCAACAGCAACAGGACTTCCCACCATTTTGCTTTGGTAAACCACCAGCCTTGAGTCGCGGCTGAAAATAACAGCATGGCAATGATCGAGGAGCCGACGGTTAAGGCTAAGTGCCACCATGATTCAATGCCCATCAGTAATAACTGAGTATTAAAGATAAACATAAATGGCAAAATAGCGGTTCGTATGTCGTAGGTGAAGCCTTGAATACCGGTACGAATAGGGTCCGATTTCGCTATCGCGGCAGCGGCAAAAGCAGCCAGACCAACAGGGGGCGTATCATCGGCTAAAATGCCGAAATAAAATACAAACAGGTGTACGGCAATTAATGGAATGATCAATCCACTCTGTGCGCCTAAGGTGACGATCACCGGAGCCATCAACGTCGATACCACAATGTAGTTGGCAGTTGTCGGTAATCCCATACCTAAAAGTAAGCTAATCACAGCGGTGAACAGCAACATCAGCATAATGTTACCGCCAGAGATAAACTCGACAAAGTCGGTCATCACTAAGCCAATGCCCGTTAAGGTGACTACACCAACCACGGTGCCAGCAGCGGCGGTCGCGACACCAATCCCTATCATATTGCGAGCACCAGACACTAAACTTTCGAGTAAGTCTGTAACGCCAGCTTTGGCTTGTTGAGCGGCATCGTTAGTGCGATTAAACCAAGCAATGATCGGTCTTTGCGTTAAGAGAATAAAAATCATAAACACACTGGCCCAGAAAGCCGACAATCCGGGGGAGAAACGCTCAACGGTCAAACACCAGACTAAGACCACGATCGGCAGTAAGTAATGCAGTCCAGATTTGACTGTTGGGCCAACGTCTGGGATTTCCTGAATGTTTTCATCCAAACTAAATTCACGCTCGTGAGTGTATTGAGCGGAGATTTTCAACAGCAAAAAATAACAGATTAACAGTGCCAGCGTGACGATCGGTGTCGCTGCCGCGCCAAACACATCTTTTGTCCAACCGACCCCGTAATAGACCACTGCACTCACTACACATAACCCTAAAATGGTGCCAGTGAAAGAGAGCAAACTGTTGAGTAACGTTGAAGGGCGACGGCGAGGTAGGCCAGTCATCCCTGCTTTACAAGCTTCTAGGTGGACAATATAGATAAGCGCAATGTACGAGATAAGCGCAGGTAGTAGGGCTGCTCGGATCACCTCGACATAAGAGATACCCACGTATTCGACCATCAAAAAGGCCGCAGCGCCCATGATTGGTGGCGTAAGCTGACCATTGGTTGAAGCGGCGACTTCGATGGCTCCAGCTTTCGTACCAGAAAAACCCACTCGCTTCATGAGCGGAATAGTAAAGGTCCCGGTTGTGACCACGTTAGCTATCGACGACCCTGAGACTAAACCGGACAGTCCTGAGGCGACAACGGCTGCTTTCGCCGGTCCGCCACGCATGTGACCGAGTAAAGAAAACGCCACTTTGATAAAATAAGCACCAGCACCGGCCCGTTCTAGCATCGCACCAAAGAGCACGAATAAGAACACAAAAGAAGTCGAAACCCCTAAAGCGATACCAAATACGCCTTCAGTAGTCAGCCAGAGATGGGACATGGCCTTATTAAAGCTTGCCCCTTTGTGTGCGATGACGTCGGGCATATGTGGCCCAGCAAAGGTGTAGAGCAAAAAGAGCCCTGCCACACACATTAACGGCGGACCTAATGCACGACGTGTAGCTTCCAGGAGCAGCAGCATACCCATACCAGCAACAATGATGTCAGTATCGGTGGGTGCACCGGAGCGACCGGATAAAGAAGTATAAAAAAGATAGATATAAGCAGCCGAGAAGCTGCCCGCCAGAGCTAAGACCCAATCCACGGCTGGAATGCGGTCACGGGGAGAATGTTTTAACGCGGGATAAGCGGTAAAAGCGAGAAAAACCGCAAAGCTTAAATGGATAGCGCGAGCTTCGGTATCATTTAAAATCGCAAAGTTAAAAATAAATGGCAGGGGTGAAGCATACCAAAGTTGGAAAAGAGACCAGCACAGTGGTACAAACCACAAAATGCGCCCAGAGAAACCCTGTGGATTTCTTGCGCCAGTATCTGCCTGTGCAACCATCTCTTGCACATCCTGCGACGGAGTTGTTGCCTGCGTCATGTACGTTATCCTTAATATTGATGGTTATCCCTTTTCTATTGCTTAGTCGATAGTCAGTGAACGGTATTGATACTCTCAAGTACATGGAGATTCACAACATAACGCTGAACGTTAGGCTGTATGGTGTTCGCTGAAGGCTCAATAGAAGAGGGTGCTGTGCAAATAAATAATCATTCTATGCCTTCCCCTAAAAACATTCATGTTCAGTCACTTTACTGTGTCAGCCATGGTTGTCAGGAGAGGAAATAGATAGCCATAAAACAAAGTACTTTGAGTAGAGACCGCCAATCAACCCCCACGCGCCGTGTGCTGGGCATGGGGATTGGAGGATGGGTCGACTACCTACAACGAATCGCGATTTATTTTAGTAAACCAACTTCTTTGTAATATTTTTCAGCACCAGGGTGGAGCGGAATCGAAAGGCCGGCTTTGACCATGTCTTCTTTTTTCAAGGTTGCAAAGGCGGGATGAAGACGAGTAAAGGTATCAAAGTTTTCAAACACCGCTTTAGCAACATTATAAGCAACTTCATCGGAGACATCGGCACTGGTCACTAGTGTGGCAGCAACCCCAAAACTCGTCACTTCGTTATCGGTCCCACGATACATGCCCGCAGGAATGGTGCTGTAAGCGTAGTAAGGACGTTCGGCTACAATTTTCGTCACTTCAGGTCCAGTTGCTGAGACCAATTTAGCGTTACAAGAAGTCGTCGCCTCTTGGATGGCTCCATTGGGGTGTCCGACCATATAGATAAAGGCATCAATACGATTATCACATAACGCTTGTGAGCGCTCAGAGCCTCTTAGTTCAGAGGCTAGTCTGAAACTGCTATTAGTCCAGCCAAAGGCGTCCATTACCACTTGCATGGTGGCGCGGTCACCGGAGCCTGGGTTTCCGATATTAACGCGTTTTCCTTCAAGATCTTTTACATTATTGATGCCCGAGTCTGCGCGAGTGATGATGTTAAAAGGTTCAGTATGCAAAGAGAACATCGCGCGTAGCTTTTTGTAAGGGCCGAGTTCAGAAAACTGACTGGTGCCATTATAACCGTGGTATTGCCAGTCAGATTGAACGATAGCAAAATCGAGCTCGCCATTACGCATGGTATTGACGTTGTAAATCGAACCACCGGTTGATTCCACAGAGCAACGAATATTGTGCTCTTGACGGTCTCGATTCACTAAGCGACAAATCGCACCGCCAGTTGGATAGTAAACGCCGGTTACGGCTCCAGTACCAATAGTAATAAACTCCTGAGCGTGAACCGCACTCGCTCCCATGACAGCCGCAGCGATAGCACCCACTTTAATGATCTTGTTCAATAACATGAATATCCCTTCCTTTTATTTATTATTCCCAAAGAGCTTGTACGGTTGTCGAGGGGTATGATTCCTTTCCCCTGATGACTTGAGGTTATTGCGCGGTTAGCGCCCTCGGCAAGTCGTTTGGTTCTAGAAATTGGCGCTGGTTCTGTTGAAAAACAGAAAAAGTGCCGAATGATAATAACAAAAAATACTCAATAAATTATAGAATTGTAAAAAATTATCATCGGTAGCACTGTGGTATTGAGCGATAGGTAATGTTATTGAATGAGGCTAATTATTTGATAAGTATTAATTTAAAGTCTTTTTTGTTGGATATAGCAAGATACGCGAGATGTGAATTGGGTCACATTTGTTTAACAATGTAACCCGTCATTAATGCGCTTTAACCAGCGTATTCAAAGAGCTCGCAGACAGAAGTAAATAGCTGTTTAGTCGTAATATTCATGGTTGGAGTAATGAAAATAGTATCATCGCCAGCGACAACACCTAAAATACCTTCTGATTTACCAAGAGAGTCGAGTAAACGAGCAATTAACTGCGCTGCACCTGGGCCGGTGTGTATCACGACTAAAGCGTTATTATGATCGACATCGAGGACAAGCTCTCTTAGTGAGCTGGATACCGTTGGCACTCCGAGCTCAGCGGGTAAGCAATACACCATCTCCATTTTGGCATTACGAGTACGAACGGCACCAAACTTGGTTAGCATACGCGATACTTTAGACTGATTGATGTTATCAAATCCTTCATTCTTTAAAGCATCAACAATATCGCTTTGTGAGCCAAAGCGTTCTTCTTTCAATAGGGCTTTAAAAACACGAACTAAGTTATCTTGTTTATCTGTAGGGCGCATTGTGGATTTTCTTTTGCTGTTCAACCATTAATGACTATTGTCACATAGCTCACGATAGAGAGGCAAATTATCGTCGAAAACTGTCTAAATGGTCACTGTAAAAATACCGTATTTACGTTTATATCCTTCTTACTTGTCGCTACAGTGGGATTGGTTACGCTCGCTTACCCTCATCATAGCGTTATCGATGCTCATGGGGATTCTCTCACTTGTCGCCTATCTGTAACGCTCAGTCGTTTGCTTATCAATGAGGGGCTAATGCTTTGTCATAACTGATAAATCCCCTCATAATGCCTAACGAGCGGTCGCGTCTTAGTGAGGAATTGCGCAAAGTCGCAAAGCTGAGGTTAATTGATTGTAATCAAGATGTAGTTGCTATAGCTTTTTGACATCGGATAAAAAGATACCCTACCAAAAACATATAAAAGATTCACTCTCAAGGAGAACTACGATGAAAGTCGCTGTTATTGGTGCCGCTGGCGGCATCGGTCAAGCCCTAGCTCTGTTATTAAAAAATCATCTTCCTGCTGGTTCAGATCTTGCTTTGTATGATATTGCTCCAGTGACGCCTGGTGTGGCTGCTGATTTGAGTCATATTCCAACGCCAGTGTCGATCAAAGGTTATTGCGGTGAAGATCCAACACCTGCATTAGAAGGCGCGGATGTCGTGCTGATTTCGGCAGGTGTGGCACGTAAGCCGGGAATGGATCGGGCGGATCTTTTCAATGTTAACGCTGGAATCGTCAAATCACTCGCTGAACGAATCGCCAACGTTTGTCCAACCGCTTGTATTGGGATCATCACTAACCCGGTCAATACAACCGTGCCTATTGCGGCTGAAGTATTGAAAAAAGCAGGTGTTTACGATAAGCGCAAGCTATTTGGTGTCACGACACTGGATGTTATCCGTTCTGAAACTTTTGTGGCGGAATTAAAAGGCAAAAATCCTAGCGAAGTCCATGTGCCTGTGATTGGTGGCCATTCTGGAGTAACGATTCTCCCTTTACTGTCACAAGTTGATGGTGTTGAGTTTACTGAGCAGGAAATTGCAGCGCTAACTAAACGCATTCAAAACGCGGGCACTGAAGTTGTGGAAGCCAAAGCGGGTGGTGGCTCGGCAACACTATCAATGGGACAGGCTGCGTGCCGTTTCGGCCTCTCTTTAGTGAAAGCACTACAAGGCGAGTCAGTGATTGAATACGCTTATGTTGAAGGTGGTAGCGAACACGCACCTTTCTTTGCTCAACCGATTAAACTGGGTAAAAATGGTGTTGAGGAAGTGCTGAGCTACGGACCATTGAGTGACTTTGAAAAAGCAGCGCTCGACGGTATGTTAGAAACGCTCAATAAAGACATTGAGATCGGCGTTGAGTTCGTTAAATAACGATCGTTAGACGTAAGATCATTTGACTCGCTATTTCGTTCGCTCACCCAGCGTGCGTATTGGCAGTCGTTATGGTAAAGCATGAAAACTAAGAATAATGCCGCAGGTTTCGACTTCGTGGCATTTTTTTTGGCGATGATCTTATGATCTAAAACCCGTATCAACCATCCTTCTTATCTTTCCTAAAAGATCAAGAATTGATCGTCCATTCTTAAGGTTCTCTTCTCTGCGATTCATGATCCTTTATCCCTTTCCTACTTGAAGCTTGCAGGGGGCTAGGTCGTTCACCTCAATCATAGAGTCTGTCTAGGCTCATGGGGACTCGCTTACTTGCCGATTACCTGTAACGCCAAATTGTTTAGATATAGTAAGCCGCACTGCATCGGTTGATGTGTTGTAGAGCGATATTATTCGAGCGTGTTTTTCTCAGTTTCAAATGATGATTAAGCTTTTGATTGTTTGAATTTTTTATCTATGAAAGTAGTCATAAAAGTGGCATTAGATTAAATTTTTATTCATTAATTCTGGGAAAATAGTATTATCTGGCCTTTTTTATGGTAGCTAAGGCTATTTTATGGCGCAATCTGACATAGATTTGATCGTTGGCAATGAATGTGTAAAAACGTTGGCTTTGTTAGTGAAGTGGATCACGTTGAGTCTGCTATTGAATGCTATTTCTGACTACTATAGCGTTTTCCAGAAGCAAGGTTGGAAATAATCATGGATAACAAATTAGGTTTAGGCTCTTTAACCGCCTTGGTTATCGGTTCTATGATCGGGGCTGGGGTATTCAGCCTACCGCAAAATATGGCAGCAGTGGCGAGTCCTTTGGCGGTGATGATTGGTTGGTGTATTACCGGGATCGGTATGATCTTCCTTGCCCTATCATTTCAGCAATTAGCGATCCATAAACCAGAGATTAATAGCGGTGTGTTTGGTTATGCCCGTGCTGGCTTTGGTGATTTCGCTGGATTTTGTTCGGCTTGGGGATACTGGTTCAGTGCGATGGTCGCTAATGTTTCCTATCTAGTGATTGTCTTTAGTACTTTCGGCATGCTGTTTGATACGCCTGATCGGGTTATTTTTGGTGATGGTAATACGTTGATTTCGATTGCGGGTGCCTCGGTACTTCTTTGGTTAGTGCATTGGCTGGTTTTACGTGGCGTGCAAACGGCAGCGTTGATCAATTTGGTGACCACCTGCGCGAAAATGATCCCGTTGGTACTGTTTATTTTATGTGCCATGGTCGCTTTTCGATGGCAGACGTTTACGGTCGACTTTACCGGACTCCACTTTGGCGCTGAGCACGATTTATGGTCGCAAGTCAAAGCCACCATGTTGATTACCGTTTGGGTATTTATTGGGGTCGAGGGTGCGGTGGTGGTCTCTAACCGAGCTCGGGTGCGACGTGATATTGGACGGGCGACAATCTTTGGTTTACTGACCGCGTTAGCCATTTATGTCTTAGTGACATTGCTATCGATGGGCGTGATTGTCCCCGTCGAGCTGGCCAGCTATCAGAATCCGTCGATGGCGAGAGTACTAACCGAGATACTGGGTCCTTGGGGGCAGTATATTATTGCGATTGGTTTAATTATCTCTGTTTGTGGCGCATTTTTAAGCTGGACAGTGTTGGCTTCGGAAGCGCCATTTTTAGGGGCAAAAGACGGTATGTTTCCCGCTCGGTTGGCGAAACAAAATGCGGCAGGTAGCCCGGCGAGTGCATTGACGTTAACCAACGTTTGTATCCAAGTGTCATTAATTGTCGTGATGTTTGCTGGTAGTACCTACGACACCTTGCTGATTTTTGCTTCGGAAATGATCTTAGTGCCGTACTTTTTGGTCGGCGCTTACACGCTGAAGTTGGCGCTTAGTGAGTCTAAACAAGGCAAAATATTACTGATAGGATGTGGAGCAACGCTTTACGGTGCTTGGTTGTTGTATGCCTCTGGATTGCATTATTTATTGCTTTCAAGCCTGTTGTATCTGCCTGGTATTGCTTTTTATATTAAAGCCAAACGAGAGCAGGGAGTGCAGCCTTTTCTAGGGCGAGAGAAACTCGGTGCTGGCACTTTAACCCTATGTGCTTTGTTTGCCTTTGGTTTAATCTGGCAAGGGTGGTTTTAGATAACCAGCAAAGACTCACTTGTCGCCTTACTTGAGTCGGGGCGACAAGTGAATGAAGTAATAAGACTGAGCTCGCTTACGAGTCTTATTACTTACTGCGTTTGACCGCCATATGAGCCAAAGCGATCAATGCTTGTTTGTAGTCACTTTCGGGTAGAATAGCCAATTCGGCAATCGCTTTATCTGCTTCTTGTTGCGCTTTAGCGGTGGTGTATTCTAATGAACCTGCTTGCTGCATCGTTGCTAAAATCGCCGTTAATTTCTCCATCCCATTGGCTTTTTCAATCGCTTCACGAATCATCGCCGATTGTTCTCCTTGGCTATTGCGCATCGCATGCAGCAAAGGAAGCGTGGGTTTACCTTCTGCGAGATCATCACCGACATTCTTGCCCATTTCTTTGCCATCAGCGGTGTAATCCATCACATCGTCAATCAATTGGAAGGCAGTACCTAAATATTTACCGTAGTTTTGCATCGCCCGCTCAACTTCGGGAGAGGCATCACATAACATCGCTCCAATTTGCGTGGCGGCTTCGAATAATCGTGCGGTTTTTGAGTAAATGACCTGCATATAACTCTCTTCCGTAGTATCGGGATCGTTACAGTTCATTAATTGCAGCACTTCACCTTCAGCGATAACGTTGACGGAATGGCTCATCAACTTGAGGATTTTCATCGAACCGAGTTCGGTCATCATTTGGAAAGAGCGGGTGTAGATAAAATCGCCCACCAGTACGCTAGCGGCGTTACCAAACGTCGCATTGGCAGTGGCTTTACCTCGCCGCATATCGGATTCATCCACCACATCATCGTGTAGCAAAGTTGCCGTATGAATAAATTCAATAAACGCAGCAGCCATGGTGTGCCCCTCACCTTGATAACCTAAGGCTTTGGCTGACAAAATGGCCAGTAATGGACGTAGGCGTTTACCGCCACCACTGACGATATAAAACCCCAGTTGATTGATAAGGGAAACGTCAGAATTGAGTTGAGCAAGTATCGTTTTATCCACTTTTGCCATGTCATCGGCAGTAAGCGCTTGGATAGCTTTAAAATCCATCATAAATCCGGCTGAAGTTAGAGCTTGTAAGGCATTATGTTCTGCTTGAGTTAGTGAATAATACACTAAAAAATATTGATTAATACATGGCTTAAAGGCATGATTGCCGCACTTTTGTTTGGCGATTAGCTTTTCGCCAATTTTTTTTAAATATGGCTTGTCATGGGGACGCCATTCACGTAGAATCTGCGCCCTATTGATGATTAGTTTAGCGCACACCCTTTTTGCTCAAAAATGTTAGCATAGGCTGTGCGGAAAGAGCGGAGTAAAATATGTACGCTGTTTTCCAATCTGGTGGTAAACAACACCGTGTAAGTGAAGGTCAAACTCTTCGCTTAGAGAAATTAGACGTTGAAACTGGCGCAACAGTAGAATTTGATAAAGTTCTTCTGATCGCTAATGGTGAAGCAATTCAAGTTGGTGCTCCTCTAGTTGAGGGCGGTAAAGTGACTGCTGAAGTGGTACAACACGGTCGTGGCGATAAAATCAAAATCGTTAAGTTCCGTCGTCGTAAACACTCTCGTAAGCAACAGGGTCACCGTCAGTGGTTCACGGAAGTGAAAATCACTGGTATCAACGCTTAAGTTATTAGGAGAGTTTAACAATGGCACACAAAAAAGCTGGTGGTTCTACTCGTAACGGCCGCGATTCAGAAAGTAAACGTCTTGGTGTTAAGCGTTTCGGTGGTGAAGCTGTATTAGCAGGTAACATCATCGTTCGTCAACGTGGTACTAAGTTCCACGCTGGTAATAACGTTGGTATCGGTAAAGACCACACTCTTTTTGCTCTGTCTGATGGCAAAGTAAAATTCGAAGTGAAAGGTCCTAAGAACCGTAAATTCGTTAGCATCGAAGCTGAATAAGTTTAGTTTCTCGCTGAATTTAAAAACCCTGCCGTTTGGTGGGGTTTTTTATTTATCGGCAAAGTGCTTATAACTAGTGATCCCTATTGTTTGGGTTGACTCGTTATGTGTTCTAAAGCAGAGATGAGATGCTGATTAATGTCTTCTGCTAAAATTGATACTATTAATAAGCAATGGTATTGCAGCGCAAATTGTGCGGAGTAACAAATGAAATTCGTTGATGAAGCGGTAATAAAAGTTCAGGCTGGTGACGGCGGCAACGGCGTAGTCAGTTTCTGGCGTGAAAAATTCATTACCAAAGGCGGTCCAGATGGTGGTGACGGCGGTGACGGTGGTGATGTTTATATACTGGCTGATGAAAACCTAAATACACTGATTGACTACCGTTTTCAGCGTTTTTACGACGCTGAGCGCGGAGAAAATGGGCGTGGTGCGAACTGTACTGGCAAGCGTGGTAAAGACAAAGTATTGCGCGTTCCTGTTGGTACACGTGCGGTTGATATCCATACTAATGAAGTGATCGCTGAAGTCGCTGAGCATGGCAAAAAGGTGATGATTGCTAAAGGTGGTTGGCACGGTTTAGGCAATGCTCGTTTTAAATCGTCGGTAAACCGTGCTCCTCGCCAGAAAAGTATGGGTACTAAAGGTGAAGTGAGAGAAGTGCGTTTAGAGCTACTTCTGCTTGCTGATGTCGGTATGCTTGGCTTGCCTAATGCTGGGAAATCAACCTTTATTCGTGCCGTATCGGCAGCAAAACCTAAAGTGGCTGATTATCCTTTTACAACCTTGATCCCAAGTTTAGGTGTCGTGAGTGTCGTCCCTGAAAAGAGTTTTGTGGTTGCTGATATTCCCGGGTTGATTGAAGGTGCTGCGGAAGGTGCTGGGCTAGGTATTCGATTCCTGAAACATCTAGAGCGTTGTCGAGTATTGCTGCACATGATCGATATCATGCCTGCAGATCAAAGCGATCCTGTTCAAAATGCATTAACGATCCTTGATGAGCTTGAGCAATACAGTGAGAAATTGGCTCAAAAACCACGTTGGTTAGTGTTCAATAAAACCGATCTCATGCCAGAGCAAGAAGCCAATGTAGTGATTCAAAACGTTTTGGACGCACTGGGATGGGAAGATCAATACTTTAAGATTTCTGCTATTAATCGTCAGGGTACCAAAGAGCTGTGCATGAAGTTAGCTGACTTTATGGAAACCTTACCTCGTCAGCAAGAAGAGATTTCTGAAGAGCAAAAAGTGGAATTTATGTGGAATGATTACCACAAAGATGCCATTGCCAATCAACCGATCATTGACGAAGATGACGACGACGATGATTGGGATGATGAAGAAGACGACGGTCATGTTATTTATGTCCGTGAATGATCCACTTGATGTTTAACGTTAGTGAGCCGCAATCTTGATTGCGGCTTTTTTTATATTCTAAATCATATCGTCACGACACATTTTGTTGCAAACTAGGCCTTAGATAAATCAAGGCAGTTAGGAATGGAATCATGACATCCAAACAACGAGCAATTTCACGTTTGATTGCTCAAGCGGGTCAAATGTTACTCGCACATGGTGCAGAAAGTACTTTGGTTGGCGATATTATGCGACGTATGGGGCTGGCTTCTGGTATGGATGAAGTGGAAGTCTCGCTCTCTGCGAGCTCATTAGTGGTGACTACCGTTTATCATCAGCATTGTATTACCACCGCTCGACGCTGTGCTGATCGAGGCATTAACATGCGAGTCGTGACCCAGATCCAGCGTATTTGTATTTTGATGGAGCGAGGCTTACTCGATTACTCGATGGCACAGCACAAACTTGAACGAATAACGCCAGAGCGTTATAACCGATGGTTAGTGGTGGTGATGATCGGCCTGTCATGCGCGGCGTTTAGTCGCTTGGCTGGTGGTGATGGAATCGTGTTTCTAATGACCTTTATCGCTTCTGCCATCGGCATGATGGTGCGCCAAGAGATTGGTCATCGCCAATTTAACCCTTTACTTAATTTTGCGGCGACAGCGTTTGTCACGTCACTCATTTCTACTCAAGCGGTGATCTATCAGCTTGGTAATAAACCAACCATCGTGATGGCGTCTTCAGTATTAATGCTGGTACCGGGCTTTCCATTGATCAACTCGGTTTCTGATATGCTGAAAGGTTACATCAATATGGGTATCGCTCGCTTTGTGATGGCAAGCTTACTGACCTTAGCAACCAGTTTAGGGATTATTGCCGCGATGAGCGTGACGGGAGTGTGGGGATGGTAGCGCTGGTGAGTTGGGATTTATTACTCGGGTTAATCAACGATATGTTGTTTGCCTCGATTCCTGCTGTTGGGTTTGCGTTGATCTTTAATGTCCCAGTCCCAGCATTAAAGTATTGCGCTTTAGGAGGCGCGATCGGTCATGGATCGCGTTATTTGATGCTGCATTTTGGTATTCCGATTGAGTGGGCGAGTCTGTTTGCGGCAGGGATTGTGGGTATGATTGGTGTTCAGTGGTCGAGACGATTTTTGGCTCATCCTAAAGTCTTTACCGTAGCAGCATTAATTCCTATGGTTCCCGGTGTATTTGCTTATAAGGCAATGATTGCGATGGTAGAAATTCACCATTTAGGCTTTAAGCCTGAGCTGTTTGCGAGTTTAATGGAAAACTTCTTAAAAGCGATGTTTATCATTGCGGGATTAGCAGTTGGCTTAGCAATACCCGGGCTGTTATTCTATCGTCGCAAACCCATTGTCTAGAAGCTTAAGCAAAAGTAGGAATAGAAAGATGATCATCAGTATGATTGCCGCGATGGCAAACGAAAGAGTGATAGGTAAAGACAACCAAATGCCGTGGCATTTACCCGCTGACTTTGCTTGGTTCAAACGGTGTACTATCGGCAAACCGGTGATCATGGGACGAAAAACTTATCAATCGATTGGACGTCCTTTACCTGGGCGTCACAATATTGTCATCAGCCGAGATCCCGAATTGGTGATCGATGGGGTTGATGTTGTCTCTTCACTGGACGCTGCCTTGCTTAAGGCGGGGGCGGTCCCTGAGGTGATGATCATTGGTGGTGGCAGTATTTACACGGAATGTTTACCTCAAGCCGATAAACTGTACATCACGCTGATTGATGCTCAGTTCATCGGCGATACTCATTTCCCCAATTGGGGAACGAATTGGCATGAATATTACCGTGAACATTACTCGGCGGATGACAAAAATGCTTATTCAATGGACTTTATCATCTTAGAACGCGAGACTGAAAAACCTAGAACCTAGAACCTAGAACCTAGAACCTAGAACCTAGAACCTATGACTTAGACTCTAATGCTGGCTGCTTAAAGACCTGTTTATCTTCCCAACGTAACATGGTCAGCGGCCCGCCCCATACGCAGCCAGTGTCTAAGCCAATTACGTTTGGACTGAAGTAGCCCTCTAGCGCTGCCCAGTGGCCAAAAATCACCGTTTTTTCTAATTCAATCCTTTGGGGTAGGGCAAACCAAGGCATCAGCTCGTGGCTACTCACTTGAGCGGGGGGAAGTTTACACGCCATATCAAGACGCCCATCAAAAAAGCAAAAGCGCATGCGAGTGAAGGCATTAATGATATAGCGATAACGCTCAATCCCTTGTAAATCGTCATTCCATAAGTCCGGAGTATTGGAATACATATTGGTGAGTAACCATGGCCATCGTTGGCTACGTAATACCGTTTCTACCTCGTGGGCAGCTTTTCGAGCGGTCTGTAAATTCCATTGGGGTGAGATGCCCGCATGAGTGAGGACAAACTCGGGGTGTTCTAACAAGAGTGGCCATTGGCGAACCCAATCTAGTAGCTCATCAGCGTCAGGCGCAGCAAAAATGGCCACTGTTTTATCTTTGTTTTTGGCTGGATGAATGCCCAGTGATACGGCTAATAGATGTAAATCATGATTGCCGAGCACCGTTTTTGCAGCGGGTCCTAAGTCACGAATAAAGCGCAGTGTTTCTAGTGATTTTGGGCCGCGCGCGACTAAATCACCAGCGAGCCATAAGGTGTCACTAATAGGATGAAAGTTGACTTGTTTGAGCAATAGCTGCAGTTCATCTAAACAGCCTTGAATATCGCCGACAATGTAATTTGCCACACAAACTCCCTTAATTCAGTACGTTGGGAACGGCTAGGCGAAAAGGGTCTATTTCAGCTAGAAAAGGTTCACCGAAGCTGTTGATCATTCCATAATGGCCTTGCATGACGCCAACCGGCGTTTCTAATGCCGTGCCACTGGTGTAGGTATACTCATCATTGGCGGCAATAACGGGTTGTTCTCCAACGACGCCTTCCCCTTCAATCCGCATCTGTTTTCCGTTAGCGTCGGTCACTAACCAAGAGCGACTGATAAGTTGTACGGTTTCGGTACTGAGATTTTTTATGGTAATAAGATAAGCAAAAACGTAACGGTGCGCTTCAGGATGGGATTGTTCTGGCACGTACTTAGTTTGAACCTGAATCTTGATACAAGGATGAGTAATATCCATAAATACTCCTGATTCGGATGACAAAACGAAGAAAATATAGGATGGCACATTGGCCATCCTAGTCTATTTATGCGGGTTGAGTATTCTGAGCATCAAGCCAATTTGCCATCGATACAAACTGCTGCAAGGTCAGGTTCTCTGGACGCATCGTTGAGTCAATCGCAAGCTGTGCAAAGGTCTCATCATCCAATAACCCTTTATAGCAGTTACGTACCGTTTTACGGCGTTGATTGAATCCTTCACGTACGACACGATCCAACCATTTTAAACTCGTTGCAGGATGCGGTAGTTCTTCGTAAGGCAATAAACGAACCACCGCAGAATCGACTTTAGGTGGCGGAACAAAGGCACTCGGTGGGACTTCTAATACCGGAACAACTTTACAGTAGTATTGTGCCATGACGGTTAATCGACCATACGCTTTGCTACCCGGTCCAGCCGCTAAACGGTTGACGACCTCTTTTTGTAGCATAAAGTGCATATCTTGAATTTCTTTGTGAAATTCAAATAAATGAAACATCAGCGGTGTCGAGATGTTATAAGGCAAGTTACCAAAAATACGCAGTTTATTATTCGGTTTAACCAATTGCTGAAAGTCAAAACGCATGGCGTCACCTTCGTGAATCGTCAACTTGCTCGATAATTCAGGATGGTTGCGTAAACGCTCGGCTAGATCACGATCGAGCTCGATCACCGTAAACTTATCAACTTCACGGCCTACGGGCTCTGTAATGGCTCCTAAACCTGGGCCAATTTCTACCAAATTTTGACCTGGTAAAGGATTAATAGCGGATACGATTCCATCAATAATATAAGGATCGTTTAAAAAGTTTTGACCAAAACGTTTACGCGCTTTGTGCCCTAAATGGACATCATTTCTCATAGTGTTCTCAAAGTTATTGCGTTTTTTTATCAACTAATTCAATTGCTTGATCGAGAGCGGTTTTAAAACTGCCCACATCGGCTAATCCCGTTGCGGCTAAATCGAGCGCTGTTCCATGGTCTACCGAGGTTCGAATAAAAGGTAAGCCTAAGGTAATGTTAACTGAACGACCAAAGCCTTTGTATTTTAGTACAGGGAGAACTTGATCGTGATACATTCCTAAAACGGCATCCGCTTTTTGCAAATATTTTTCGCTAAAGATGGTATCTGCTGGTAAAGGGCCCACTAAATCGATACCTTGTCGGCGAAGTTTTTCCAAACTTGGGGTGATGGTATCTATCTCTTCATGACCCAATACCCCTTCTTCTCCTGCATGAGGATTAAGACCGCAAACATAAATTGTCGGCTGAGCAATCGCAAATTTCTCGACCAAATCATGGTGAAGAATACGAATGATGCTTTCTAGACGTTCAGCCGTTATCGCAGCAGAGACCGTTGCCAATGGTATGTGTGTGGTCACGAGAGCGACGCGTAGTCCTTCCGTTGCCAGCATCATTACCACTAATGGGGTATTGGATAGCTCGGCAAAAAACTCCGTATGACCACTAAAAGCGACGCCTGCGCGATTAATCACGCCCTTATGCACTGGGCCGGTGACAATAGCATCAAATTCACCATTCATACAGCCCAATGCCGCTCTTTCTAGCGTTTTTAATACATAATGACCGTTCGCGGAATTGAGTTGTCCAGCAATGACCTGTTCTGATACGGCAATTGAGTCAACCAGCAAATACCCCGCTTTTTGCGGTGTGGCTTTTTGATCGGGCTGATAATCAAGTAGCTTTACTGCAATTCCCAGTGCTTTGGCGCGCTCTGCGAGCATCTGTTTATCGGCGCAAATTACCAGTTGATGTGGCCAATCATTTTGCGATAGTGCCAGTACTAAATCAGGTCCGATACCGGCAGGTTCTCCGGCGGTGACTACGATACGTTTAATCGTCATCTTGCTCATCCTGTAGGATTTCAACAAAAGCACCGGCGCGCAGCTCTTGTAGCCAAGTACTGGCTTCTTCATTGAATTTACGGTTAAACAAAATGCGATAAGCTCGATTTTTCATTGCGGCATCAGTACGGTCAACTTCGCGGCGATCCAAGACTTCCACAATATGCCAGCCGTGTACGGTTTTAAAGGGTTCACTAATTATTCCAACCGGAAGTGTCTCGATTTGATGTTTAAACTCAGGAACATACAGTTCAGGTGTTTGATAACCTAATTCGCCATTTTGCGCTGCAGAGCCTGGGTCTTGGCTATATTGCTGAGCTAATTCAGCAAAGCTGGCTTCGCCAGCATTGATGCGACGTACTAAATCATTAAGTTGATTTTTGGCACCTTCATCGCTCAAAATAATCGTTGGTTTAATCAGAATGTGACGTGCATTGACTTCCGTCACCGCAACCGTTTCTAAGCCTTTGATATCATCAATTTTTAGAATGTGGAAACCGACACCACTGCGAAATGGGCCAATAATACTGCCTTTATTTTGCATTTTAATTTGGTCGGCGAAAATCGTCGGCATTTCTTCTTTACGCATCCATCCCCAATCTCCCCCTTGTAGTGCCCGTGGGCCTTTTGAATAGGTGATGGCCATGGTGCTAAAGTCTGCGCCTTGGTTGAGTTCAGCGACTAACTTATTGGCTTGTGCTTCAACCTCGGATTTGTCTTGTCCATCGTTAAAACGCAGTTGAATATGGCTGATTTTATATTGTACGGTCGCGCTGGTTTCTTGAGCGAGCAGCTCTGCCAAGGTATCGACTTCGGCTGGAATAATGTTAATACGACGACGTACTAATGCGTTACGTGCTTCGCTGGCGGCGATCTCTTTTCTGATCTGTTCACGAAATTCTGGGTAAGTTAATCCTTGTTCAGCAATCGATAAGCGAAGTTGTTCCGGTGTTTGTTGATTATTGTGAGCAATCTCGGTAATCGCGTCATTTAGGGTATTGTCATCAATACGTACCCCAATACGATCGGCTTCTTGCTGTTGCAAAGTATCGACAATCAGTTTTTCGATGATTTGTTCACGCAAAATATTTTCAGGGGGGAGTGTTTGCTGGTTTGTTTTTGCATTCGCTCTTACTGTTAGTAAGGCGCTGTCTATATCGCTTTGCAAAATCACCCCACTATTCACAATCACGGCTACGCGATCAAGCTCGATGGGTTGAGCTTGCACCGTCGCAATACTCACTAAGCTGGTTAACGTATATAAAGCCAATGTCCACAGTTTCATTAGAAATCCTATTCATTATCGAGCGTTAATCGTTGTTGCTCACGGTCATTATCCCCTTTCTACTTGAAGCTACAGCGATGTTGGCTACGTTCGTGCACCGCAATTACATAGTCTGTCTATGCTCATGGAGACTCACTTACCGCCTACTTGCAACTTCAAGTGGTTTGGGTATATTCGAAAAATTCAGAGTTTTTTAGGCTAGATGCCCAAATTTACTGCCTTAATTATTTAAGAAAAACGGGCGTCCATAACCCAAGGAATTATCAGAACTTTTAATTCCAGCCATACTTTCACTGGAGCTCACTTTGGTGCCAAAGCCGATAATACCAATGTTAAAACTAAAGTTATTTTCATAGTTTGGATCTTCGAAACCCAGATAATTGCCACTTGGGGTTCTATTCCAATCTTTTAACTGATTACTGTAAGAGAAACCCATGTACCAGCAATCAGAGGTATAGCGAATGCCCACTAGCCATTCCAGTGCTTCATTGGTCGTCATGTCGTAAAAATACTGTCCAGTGACATGCCACTTATGAGAAAGCTGATAGCCGCCAAGTAGGCCTGCTTGAGATATTCCTCGTCGAGTAATACTGCTCACCGGAATACTGTCGCCCACCGTATCTTCGATATACTCTTTGGTAACATAACGATAATTGGTTTGTAGGTAGCCGCCGTTAAAGCGGTATTCCAACGTACTGTTGGCCAATTGCATCGCACTGGTGTCGATGTCGTACTGAATACCGCCGTGATAAAAGAGAAAATCATCATAATTAAAATCCATTTCTACGGCCCAAGCGGAATAGTTCGATTGAGTATCTTCCACTTGGCTACTATCGGTATTGCTTGATTTTAAACCTTTATCGATATAGAAAATTTGTCCAAACGCGATGTTTAATCGTTCTTTGTATTGGTCATCAAAAAACCGTGTTGATGCGCCGTAGCTAACTTGATTGGCGGCAGAGATAAAATCTACTCCGCTGTACTTTCTACTTCTGAATAGGCCGTAGTAATCAGTTTGTAATAATGTCGTATCATAACGTGCGATGTTTTGTTGGTTTTCTTTTGGAACATACAAGTACTGAACTTGTGGCTCAAGCGTTTGGGTATAGCCATTAAATAGCGTGGTGTCTCGTTCTAAGACGATACCGGCATGCGTTCTGAATTCAGGAATAACCCGCGACACGCTCTCTTCTAACTCTTGGTAATCACTACTGATCACGCCAGATAAATCTTGTTGGTAATAGGTTGCCAACAGCCTTGCTTCTGTGGTCCATGTTCCCCATGTGTTTCCTAGCGGGATGCTAATGCCGGGTTCGATATGGGCACGAGTTGCCGAAGGTTTACCGATTGCATCGGTTTCAAAACGTGAAATGTGGCTTTTAATGTCTAAATCTAGATAGCGCAGCAGCTCTGGTGCATAGTAGTTAAAAGCGACTTGCGGCATTAATCGATAGGGGAGGTTATCTTTATCGGTTAATACTTGAAAGTCTCTTGCCAACAATGAGGTATCCCAAGCCGAAGAGCGGTAAGTCACTCGTGCTTGCTGCATCAGTTGGCCATCTTCTCGATTACCAATCCCTGAGCTTAAATCGGAAAAATACTCGACATCACTGACACGGGAGTAATCCAGATCCAGTTTCCATGCTTGTTGATAAATACCATCGTGGCGATATTGGAAACCCCAACGTTTCCCTTGTTCAGGATGAAGTTCATCATCAGGTAAAAATTCGCCTTTAAGGCTACCTGAACCAAATTCGGTGAGATAACGAAACACGGTATTCAACTGAGTTCCGCGATTATCCATATAACGCAGGGTGGTTTCTAAATCGTAGTTAGGCGCTAAATTCCAATAAAAAGGAACTGAGATTTCAAAACCATCACGTGAACCATAGGAAATATCTGGATAGAGAAAACCCGTTTTACGAGTATCACCAATCGGTACGGTAAGATAAGGTAAATAGAACACGGGGACGTTTTGTATTTCTAAACGAGGATTATAAAACGTCGCTTGTTCAGCGTCTTGGTCAACGTCAATACTTGAGGCACGCAAACGCCAAGCGCTATCACCTTCTGGACAAGAGGTAATTGAGCCATCTTCAATCTCATAAATGGCTTTACCGGTTTTGGCGATATAAGCCGCATGACCGCGACCCGGTTGACATAAAAACTGATATTGGGTGTTCTCTAATGTGATTTGATCAATATTGAGTTGATTGGTCACTCTATCTGAGGTTGCTTTGACTTGGCCATCACTAAAGGTCACATTACCTTCGGCCACAACAATATTTTCTTGTTGATGGAGTGTCACATTATTAGCGCGGATCTGTTTTTGTCCTTGTAAAACGACGACATCGCCAGAATAAGTGGCGCGCTGACCACTAATTGCTTCTAGCTTATCCGCTTTGACCTTGATAGGCTGTGGATTCGGATTTTCCGACTCGGGTTCATTCACTAGGCATTGATCAAGAGTGGGCAGTTCCTGCACACTGTTATCCACCGTTGCTTCTGCTTGAGTCTGTGGCGCAAAGAGCGCGGCGCTGATCGAAGCGGCTAAAAATGTGCGGGAAAAACGTGACATCGAGTTGTACTATCCTGTTGTTCTGTTTGATTCCGACTTTAAGAGTGTTAAGTCAATAAAATGCTTCCTTATCATAAAGGAAAATAACGCTCCCGGCACTATCAGACCACAGCACACCTAAAAAATTCATAGATTGAGAGCACATAATGCATATTTTTGGCAAAATTCTTGGCGCTTTCTTTGGCCTGCTATTTGGCGGCCCATTGGGCGCAATCTTTGGTCTATTTCTTGGCCACCAGTTTGATAAGGCTCGCTATCGAAGCCAAAACCCGTTTGCTAATGGGCAGTTCAGTTCAGGACCAACACAAACCGAGAGGCAAGAAGAATTCTTTAAATCTGCTTTCGCTGTGATGGGACACGTTGCCAAAGCGAAAGGTCAAGTCACCCAGCAAGAGATTCAATTAGCCAGCATCATGATGGACAGAATGAACTTGCATGGTGACCAGCGCCGCGCTGCACAAGATGCTTTTCGCGAAGGTAAAGAAGCCGACTTTCCTTTGCAACAAACATTAGAAAATGTCCGTTTTTTTACGGGTGGTCGATTTGATTTAATGCAATTCTTCCTTGAATTACAAGTTTCTGCTGCCTTTGCTGATGGTGATTTACACCCTAGCGAACGTCAGGTTTTACATAAAATTGCTCAGGGACTCGGATTCTCATCGGATCAGCTAGAGCGCCGTTTACGTATGCAAGAAGCGGCATTTCGTTTTCAGCAAAGTGGTGGTTTTACCGGTCAGCAGGGCGGGTCATCGGGTTCAAGTCAATGGCAGCAACCCTCTAGTCGAGATAGATTGGCGGATGCCTTTTCTGTGCTGGGTGTCAATCAAGATGCGGATGTACAAACCATTAAACGGGCCTATCGTAAATTGATGAATGAGCATCACCCAGATAAATTAATGGCTAAAGGCTTACCCCCTGAGATGATGAACATGGCAAAAGAGAAATCACAAGAGATCCAACATGCTTATGATTTGATAAAGAAAGAGCAGGGGTTTAAGTGATCGCGTTTCTTTACGCTGATTGAAGGCGTAACGATTAGTGCTAGTAAGGCTTATCTTTGAGAGGGATAAGCCTTTTTACTCACCATTGAATCACCATAAAAAAAGCCCAGTCAATGACTGGGCTTTAAAATTTGGCTCCTCCTGCTGGGCTCGAACCAGCGACCTGCGGATTAACAGTCCGTCGCTCTACCAACTGAGCTAAGGAGGAACAGATTTTTAATAATGGTGCCGACTACCGGAATCGAACTGGTGACCTACTGATTACAAGTCAGTTGCTCTACCTACTGAGCTAAGTCGGCATTAATAACGGATGACGTATCATCAGTTAATAATAGTGGCTCCTCCTGCTGGGCTCGAACCAGCGACCTGCGGATTAACAGTCCGTCGCTCTACCAACTGAGCTAAGGAGGAACAGATTTTTTGATAATGGTGCCGGCTGCCGGAGTCGAACTGGCGACCTACTGATTACAAGTCAGTTGCTCTACCAACTGAGCTAAGCCGGCTCACTTTATCAGTTAAGATACTGGTTGCGCGTGCACCAATCTCTATCAGAATATGGTGCCTCGAGGCGGAATCGAACCACCGACACGAGGATTTTCAATCCTCTGCTCTACCGACTGAGCTATCGAGGCAACGGGGTGTATTAAACGAGTTTTCCGATCCTTCGTCAACAGTAAAATGCAAAAAAAAACTCGTTTGCTGATTTTCTATACTTAGTGGGCTGTTTTTATCCATTTTTGTTTAGAAAAGCTAACAGAAACAGCGGTAAATTCTTACCTATCCTTCGACTTAACGTCTTTATCGTGTCGCTAATCGGATAGGGAAGAATTGTTTGATTAAGCTCAAGCTGGGACAAGTGAATGGTTTGCGGTTAAACGTTGTCCGCGATAAAAGTTTTTTAATCGCGCAAAAAGGAAACCACTTTGTCTTCTCGGTAAGGTGTAGAACAGAGTATCGACTGATGAGTTCAAACCGTTTCTCTACTATGGAACAGGGCAGAGGGAATCGAGTGATGGTCAGTGATGTTTAGATAAAGAAAAGCCCAGTCAATGACTGGGCTTTGAAAAGTGGCTCCTCCTGCTGGGCTCGAACCAGCGACCTGCGGATTAACAGTCCGTCGCTCTACCAACTGAGCTAAGGAGGAACAGCTTTAATATGGTGCCTCGAGGCGGAATCGAACCACCGACACGAGGATTTTCAATCCTCTGCTCTACCGACTGAGCTATCGAGGCAATAAATGGTGCCGACTACCGGAATCGAACTGGTGACCTACTGATTACAAGTCAGTTGCTCTACCTACTGAGCTAAGTCGGCGCACTTAATTTATTGCTTGTTGTTACTGACTACAGCACCAACAATAAAATTTGTGGTGCCCGGAGGCGGAATCGAACCACCGACACGAGGATTTTCAATCCTCTGCTCTACCGACTGAGCTATCCGGGCAACGGAGCGCTATTAAACGGATTTTCCCTCTGTACGTCAACCACTATTTTAAAAAAAAATAGAAAACTGGTTTAAGTGTCGCTATTTTAGGCAAGTAGGGCGTGAAAGATTACTTCGCGTTAAATTCTCGTTTAAATTGAGTTACTTTTTCTAAGTAGCGCCGTGCTTCCGCATTAGGATGACGGTTGGTCAAAGCCCAATACACCTGATTAGGTTGTAGGCTATTTAAATTATTCATGGCTCGCTGTCGATCTTGATGGAATGTTCGCAGAACACCGCCAGCGCCTCCGTTGTAAGCAGAAATCATGCTGTACTCAAGAGAAAGAGGATGACGGACATCTTTCAAATAACGGTTTTTGAGTAGATAAAAATAGGCGGTACCGGTATCTATGTTATTTTCTGGATTAAAGAGGTATTCAGGCGTTGGTTCACCGGGTTTATTTTTTACCAAGTTAAACACATCCCGTCCCGCAGTTTTCGGCACCACTTGCATCAAACCATAAGCGTTAGCCCAACTGACCGCATAAGGGTTGAAGCTACTTTCTGTTTTGATGATCGCGTAAATAAGATCTTCCGGAATACCATATTTACGGGAAGCTCGGCGAACAATGTCGGCGTATTGGTAGCTACGGATCTGCATTTGATCCGCGACCATCGGAATTTCAACATAATAGGCTTTCTTAAAATCAACTTGTTTGACTTTGAGGTGATGAGCAATCAGGTAATCGGCGTAGCGGTTGGCACGCCAGCGCCACTGAATGGGTTGCTTATCTTGGTCGACAACTTGTTGGTATAAGAAAGGTTGTCCTTTTAGCTCAATGTTTTGTGATGAAAAAAGATCGACGCTAGCCGGATCGTCAGGCGTTAATAACGTGGTGATGATCGCTCTTTTTAAGTGTCCTTGAGGATCCGTGGGTGAGATGGTTTCAACCAATATTTTACCATCACTAAAATTGACTTCCGTTCGGCTAAGGTAATTATCGATGTATTTTACGTAATTACTTTTACCAGCAATTTTGATTTCTCGGCTACCCCAGCGGCGTTCGATATTGCCAGAGAAACTGAGGATCAAGCTATCTAATGCGGCGGTGTCTTTTTCAAATTGCCCGGGTAATTGAGCGAGATTTTTTGCAAAACGGTTGGTTGGCTCATAATCCACCGCATAGAAACGTTCAACAAACTCACGACTGCAGCCGACTAAGAGTAAGAGTGTGGTTAAACAGTACAGTGATTTTTTCATCGCTTTCCCAGGCAAATCAATTTCCCTGCTGATTTGATTTTGCAGCGAAAATAAACAGCTGCAAGATCAAATTGTCTAGAGATTATCTGTGAAACTCAAGCTTGGCTTGGTGGAGTATAACCTTCAATATGGACCTCTTTACCTTCGAAGAGGAAATTGACCATTTCATTTTCGAGAAATTTGCGGTGTTCAGGATCCATCATATTGAGTTTTTTTTCATTGATCAGCATAGTTTGTTTGGTTTGCCACTCTGCCCAAGCTTGCTTACAAATATGATCAAAAATACGTTTACCCAGCTCTCCAGGGTAGAGCTGAAAATCCAAACCGTCAGCTTCTTTCTGTAATCGAGCACAAAATACCGTGCGGCTCATAATGACTTCCTCTTAATCGTTTACGGATGAATTTCAAAGGGTAAACTGTGCAACAACTGCTTCACAGGGGCTGCTAAGCCGATTTCTTCAGGCTGTTGTAAGTTATACCAAAGACCTTTCGTTCCTTCCATGATGATGTCTGGTTTATGAGTCAGTTCCAATAGAATCGGGGTAATATCTAAATGGTAATGACTAAAAGTATGCCGAAAGGCAATTAATGGGCGCTGAGATTGAATGTGGTTATCTTGTACAGCACGATGCGCTAACGTTGTTTCAATCTGCTGATCGGTATGTTGTGGAAAACAGTATAATCCGCCCCAAATCCCGACTTGTGGGCGTTGTTCAAGCCAGACTTGACCCTGATGATAAAGAATGACAAACCACGTTTGCTTGACTGGTTTGTCGCTTTTCGGTTTTTTACCAGGATAATCTAAGGGGTTACCTTGTTGCTTGGCAATACATAAGGATTCCACTGGGCACAGTGTACATTTTGGCTTGCTACGGGTACAGATCATCGCTCCCATGTCCATCATCGCTTGATTGTATTTGTCGACATCGACGCTTGGGGTCTGTTGCTCCGCATGCAGCCAAAGCTGGTTTTCAACGATTTTCTTTCCCGGCCATCCATCAACAGCAAAGCAGCGAGCTAGGGTCCGTTTAACGTTGCCATCTAAAATAGCATGCGGCTTTTTAAACACTGAAGAGAGCACTGCCGCTGCTGTCGAGCGACCAACACCAGGTAACGCATTCATCGCCTCCAGCTCGGTTGGAAACTGGCCTTGATACTGATCGACAATGATCTTTGCAGTTTTATGTAAGTTCCTCGCCCGAGCGTAGTAACCAAGGCCGGTCCAATAGTGCAGCACTTCGTCTTGTTGAGCCGCCGCTAAGTCAGCAACACTAGGAAAACGTTCAACAAAGCGCTGGTAATAAGGGATCACGGTGGTTACTTGGGTTTGTTGCAGCATGATTTCTGATAGCCATACCGTATAGGCCGTTTTATTTTGCTGCCAAGGCAGATGCTTTCGCCCATAGGCGTCATACCAAGTCAAAATTGCGGAAGCGAATGGAGTCACGACATGCTCTGTAATAATAAAAATAATGAATCAAAATTGCACCACAGAATGCCCGTCGAGTACAACCGATAAATTATAAGGGTATCTTTAAGGTTTCAGGTGATCGTTCTAGTGAAGCGCTAGACTATAATAACACTTGCATGGCAAGCAATTCTTTGGATAATCACACTCCCTTTGAGTGAAGACGAAAAAATAGACAGGCAATCGCAATGAGTGAAGTTACCACCAATCAATTGACAGAAGATGGCAAAGTGCTACGTAGAATCCGTAGTTTTGTGCGTCGTGAAGGTCGACTAACCAAAGGTCAAGAAGCGGCGATGAAAGCCTGCTGGCCAACCATGGGGATTGATTATCAAACCGAGTTACTGGATTGGGCTCAGGTGTTTGGTAACCAAAATCCAGTGGTGTTAGAAATTGGGTTTGGCATGGGAGCCTCATTGGTTGAAATGGCAAAAAATGCCCCACATAAAAATTTCATTGGTATTGAAGTGCATAGCCCTGGTGTTGGCGCTTGTTTGGCTTCCGCCCGCGATGCTGGTGTGACTAACTTACGAGTGATGTGCCACGATGCGGTTGAAGTCTTTGCGAACATGATCCCTGATAACAGCTTGGCGACGCTACAACTGTTTTTCCCGGATCCTTGGCATAAAAAACGTCACCATAAGCGCCGTATTGTGCAGTTAGAGTTTGCAGAAATGGTGCGACAAAAACTGATCGTTGGCGAAGGGGTGTTTCATATGGCAACGGACTGGGAAAATTACGCTGAGCATATGATTGAAGTGATGAATCAAGCACCTGGTTATCGTAATCTCGCGCAGGAAGGGGATTATATTCCACGTCCAGAAGAGCGCCCGTTAACCAAGTTTGAACAGCGCGGCCATCGCCTAGGCCATGGCGTATGGGATATTAAATTCCAACGAGTGAGTTAACCTGTCCTACCAGTTTATGCTGGACAAGTATCAAGCTCGGCAAGATACTGCTTAGAACTTAGCCAACATGGTTTATCGTGTTGGCTTTTTTGACTCTCCCTACATTAAAAATCTGTTGGGCGATGAGACGGTAACTCATTTGGCCGTTCCATTGTTTTCAGCGGCAATAATAATAAAAGTAAACTCAGACTATGAAACCAAGCTCCGCTATTTTAGCGACCATTCTCGATGAAGTTCGTCCATTGATTGGACAAGGCAAAGTGGCTAACTACATTCCCGCGCTGGCCCAAGTGGCGAGCGATAAACTCGGTATCGCGGTTTACACTAACCAAGGCGAGATCTTTGCTGCTGGTGATGCGCAGGAGGGATTTTCCATCCAATCCATTTCCAAAGCGTTAAGTTTAACCTTGGCGATGGGTTTATATCAGCCAGAGGAGCTGTGGCAGCGAGTTGGCAAAGAGCCTTCTGGACAAGCTTTTAATTCATTGATTCAGCTGGAAATGGAGCAGGGCATCCCGCGTAATCCATTTATTAATGCCGGAGCGATTGTGATCGCGGATATGCTTTATAGCCGCTTATCCGCCCCTCGCCAGCGTTTGCTGGAATTTGTGCGTCAGTTAAGTGGTGAAGAGCAGATCATCTATGACAAAGTGGTGGCAGCGTCGGAAATGATGCACAGCGATCGTAATGCTTCGATTGCTTATTTAATGCGCTCGTTTGGTAATTTTGAAAACGAAGTGATTCCGGTCTTAAATAACTATTTTCACGCTTGTGCACTAAAAATGAGCTGTGTTGAATTAGCGAAAACATTCAGCTATTTGGCCAATAAAGGGGTATCGGTACACACGGGGCAGCGCGTGGTTAGTGTGACGCAAAGTAAGCAAATCAATGCGTTGTTAGCGACCTGTGGTCTTTATGATGGTGCGGGTGAGTTTGCTTATCGAGTGGGCATGCCGGGTAAATCGGGGGTCGGTGGTGGCATCATTGCTATTGTGCCCGGTGAGATGACTATTGCGGTTTGGTCTCCTGAGCTTGATCCATCAGGTAATTCGTTAGCGGGCACTAAAGCGCTGGAGCTGTTGTCCGAGCGCATTGGGCGCTCAATTTTCTAGCTGATTAAAATGGCTACTGGCAATCATTCGATTGTCAGTAGCGAGTTGTTGTTGAGTTACTCTTCAGCCATAAATGCCGCCAGTAAATCATTCAAAAATAACTTACCATGTTCAGTGATCTGCCACGAGGTGGCATCTTGGGTTAAGTAATTCATCTCACACGCCCATTGGATGGTTGGTTCAATCACACTTAACGCTAGCCCTGTGGTGGTGATGAAATCTTGTTTTGGACACGCTTCGAGCAGACGAAATCGGTTCATGAAAAATTCAAAAGGACGATCGCTTTCGGCAACGAGCTGTTCATCACTCAAATAAGGCTTCACCATATTTTGATAAGCCGCTAAGTAACCACGTGGATGTTTCACTTTAGTGGTGCGAATAATTCGGCCATCAGCAAAGCTCAATTTACCGTGCGCTCCACAGCCAATGCCCAGATAGTCACCAAATCGCCAGTAATTGAGGTTATGTTGGCATTGATAGCCAGGCTTACTGTAGCCGGAGATTTCATACTGTACATAACCTGCCTCAGTGAGTTTTTGATGGCCAAGTTCAAAAATATCCCACAGCGCATCATCATCGGGCAGAGTGGGGGGCTTAGAATAAAACAGCGTATTGGGCTCAATGGTCAATTGATACCAAGATAGGTGAGGAGGATTTAACGCTATCGCTTGGTCTAAATCATCCAAGGCTTGCGCTAGGCTTTGATCGGGCAGGCCGTGCATTAAATCCAAATTAAAGCTTTTTAAACCAATGGCATGCGCCAGTTTTGCCGCACGTACTGCCTCTTGTTGGCCATGAATACGACCTAAGTGCGCTAACTTCTCGGTGGCAAAGCTTTGTACGCCAATCGAGATTCGAGTGACGCCTGCGAGGCGATAAGCCGCGAAACGCTCAGCTTCAATCGTACCAGGGTTGGCTTCCATGGTGATCTCAATCTCAGGTTGAAACGGAATGCGCGCGGCAATGCCGTCAATCAAATCTTGGATGCCTTGTGGTGAAACTAAGCTCGGCGTCCCCCCGCCGATAAAGATCGAATGCAATCGCCTTGGATCGTTAGCAAGCTGATAGCGCTCAATATCACGATCCAGATCTTCCAGTAGTGCAGCGATATATTGCGTTTCAGGGATCTCTTCTTTTAAGGCGTGAGAGTTAAAATCGCAATAAGGGCATTTTTGTACGCACCACGGGATATGGGCGTACAAGCTCAACTTGGGCGGCGTTAGCATGAGGCGCGTTGCTCTTTTAAGGCTTGAAACAGTAATTGTAGAGCTTTAGCGCGATGAGAGAGCTGCTTTTTACGGGCGGCAGGTAACTGGGCAGAAGCGCAGTTTTCTTCGGGAACCCAGAAAATGGGATCGTAACCAAAGCCATGCTCACCGCGAGGCTCAGTTAAGATTTCACCTTGCCACTGACCATGACAAACCAGAGGTGTTGGGTCGTTAGCATGACGCAGATAGACTAAAACACAGTGAAAGCGAGCGGTTCTCTGTTCACTCGGCACACCTTCTAAGCGGGTTAATAACTTTTGCAGGTTATCGTTATCTGAAGCATTGGCTCCGGCATAGCGCGCAGAATAAATGCCCGGTGCGCCATCAAGATAGTCAACCTCGAGTCCAGAATCATCGGCAATCGCTGGTAGACCAGTAAGGGCAGCGGCATGACGTGCTTTGATGATGGCATTTTCAATAAAGGTTAAGCCTGTTTCATCAGCATCTGGCACATTTAATTCACTTTGTGCGATAACCTCAAAACCGAAATCGGCTAATAAATCGGCCATTTCCGCGACTTTTCCTCGGTTACCAGTGGCTAAAACAATCTTATTCATAAATCTCTCACGTCTGAATGGGGAGCTCGATGAGACTTGTCGTCATCGCTAACGGTTATTGTACAACAGTTCGGAGAAAAAAATTCCCCACATTAAGTGGGGAACAGAGCTTGAATTTCGGCAGGGATCACCGTAGGTGAGAGGATGCGTACTTGTTTATGCCGCCCTAGCTGGCCTTTTTCTATTTCAACCGCGCTTTTCGATACTTTACACAGTTTGGCAAGATAGCGGCTTAAATGGGCATTCGCTTTTCCATCAACAGGCGGCGCAGTGATGGCTATTTTGAGCTCATCACCGTGTTGCCCCACTAAACTATCGCGGCTGGCTTTAGGTTGGACATAAATCCGCAGGCAAAGATCTTGCCCATCAAGCCAAGCGATTGACATTACAACTGATACCAAATGGGGCCAATGAAATCACCCATTAAAAAGTTAGCGAATTGTAGAATAATAAACAGCACTAAAATGCTTAAATCGAAACCACCCATCGCTGGGATGATCCGGCGAATAGGGCTTAGCATAGGTTCGGTTAATTGATGGAAAACAAACTCTATTGGGCTACGTCCTTGGCTGACCCAGCTCAAAATCGCCCGGATCAGTAAGATCCAAAACAGTAATCCACCGGCTGCTTTGACTAAAGACAATAAGCCAAACCATAAGAAATCGAGACTGAAGACCATCGCACCCTTAGAGACCATCAGGATCAGGACGACGAATTTGAGCACCGATAACACATAAGCAAAGAGGATGGTGGCAAGGTCCAGATTACCCACCGAGGGGATCATTCGACGTAATGGCGCAACCACGGGTTGAGTGGTTTTGACAATAAATTGTGAAAACGGATTATAAAAATCGGCGCGAGCGGCTTGTAGCCAAACACGCAGAATAACCACCATGATATAGATATCAAACAAGGTGGAGATTAAAAAGCTCATAGCATTCATGAGAAAGCCCTTATGATAAATTAATGAATAGAGTACTGAAATGGCGGTCTATTTAAAATAGTTTTTCCATCTCTTGCGCACGATGGACTGCGGCACGCATGGCCTTAGCAACGATATCCGATAGCTGATGCTGCTCAAAGGTTGCGATAGCTTGTGCTGTCGTGCCTCCTTTGGACGTCACTTGCTCACGTAAGGTTGCTAGCTCTAGCTGCGGGTTTGCTGCAACCATCTGCGCTGCGCCTAACGCCGACTGCTCCACCAATAAGCGTGCGGTTTGCTTATCAAATCCCTGAGCGATTGCCTCGGCTTGCATGGCTTCCATAAACAAGAAAAAGTAGGCCGGTGCGCTACCTGCGGCGGCGATGACACTATTGATTGCTGATTCTTCACTCACCCAGCAAGTTTTTCCCACCGAACTCATCAACTGCTCAGTGAAGTTTTTGTCACTTTCACTTGCCTCTGGTGCGGCAAATAACCCTGCCATGCCTTGATTAACCAATGAGGGGGTGTTTGGCATCACCCGTACTAACGCAGGTTGAGTATTGAGCAATTGTTGCAAGCGCGCTACCGAAATCCCCGCGGCGATAGAAATAACTAATTTATTTGACCAATCAATAGCTTGCATTGGTTGACATACTTCAGCCATTAATTGAGGTTTTACCGCCAGCACCACGACATCCGCTTGCTGAGCGGCGGCGAGATTATCGCTGGTGGTTTTAATCGCATACTGAGTATGTAACGAGGCTAAGTTGGCTTGGGACGGCGCGCTGGCAATGATCCGCTGCGCTGGATAACCACTGGCAATCAGGCCAGCGATGATCGCATGAGCCATATTTCCTGCGCCAATAAAAGCAATCGTTCTTTGTTCCATAATGATGTTCTATCCTACAGTTGGCTACTCTGGTGGTAGCGGGTCATTGTTCGACGAAAAGTAAACCTGCTTTGAGCAAGGATCATGGTTTCGTTGAGGTTGGATAATCGCGCTGGCCAAAAATCGCCGTTCCAATGCGTACCATCGTACTTCCGGCTTCGATGGCCGCTTGCATATCACCACTCATCCCCATTGATAGAGTATCCAGTGCTGGATAGCGTTCCCTTAAGCGTGCTTGCAGGTCAGCTAAGCGCTGAAAAGCAACCAATTGCTCAGCATAATCAGCGACGTTCTCCGGAATGCACATCAACCCTCTTAATGTGAGGTTCGGTAGTTCAGAAATCAACTCTGCTAAGGGAAACAACGCTTGCTCACTAATACCGGATTTTGAGGTTTCACCACTGGTGTTTACCTGAATTAAGACCTGTAACGGTGCTTTGTGAGCCGGACGTTGCTCACTCAGTCGCTGAGCGATTTTTGCTCTATCCACGGTGTGCATCCAGTCAAAATGTTCGGCAATAAGACGAGTTTTATTGGATTGCAATGGGCCAATAAAATGCCATTCTAAATCGAGTTGTGGATGATGCTCAGCAAAATAGCGAATTTTATTCACCCCTTCTTGAACATAGTTTTCTCCAAAAGCAAGTTGCCCAGCGAGGGCTGCTTCGAGAATTGCCTCGACAGGTTTGGTTTTACTGACCGCTAAAAGTTGCACAGAGCTTGGAGAGCGACCACACTTTTGTTGTGCGCTCTTAATCTGTGAGGTGATCTGTTCAATGTTTTGTTGAATACTACTCATGGCTCGACTTTATTAAGGAAAAATAAATGGATATCTCAGAGTTACTGGATTTTAGTGTAAAGCATAATGCGTCAGATCTACATCTTTCTGCAGGTGTTCCGCCCATGGTCCGGATTGATGGTGAAGTCCGTAAGCTGGGAGTGCCTGCTTTTAGTCATGCTGACGTGCATCGATTAATCTTTGCCATCATGAATGATGCCCAGCGCAGTGAATATGAAGAGCGCCTCGAAGTCGATTTTTCCTTTGAGCTACCGAATGTGGGACGTTTTCGGGTTAATGCCTTTCATCAGTCGCGCGGCAGCTCCGCCGTATTTCGAACGATTCCTACAGTGATCCCAACGTTGGATCAGTTGAATGCTCCGGAGATCTTTCGAAAAATATCCAATTATGAGAAAGGGTTAGTCCTTGTTACTGGCCCCACTGGATCCGGTAAATCGACAACGTTAGCGGCAATGGTTGATTATATCAATACTCATCATAATAAACACATTTTGACCATTGAAGATCCGATAGAATTTGTGCATAGCAATAATAAGTGTTTGATTAACCAGCGTGAAGTTCATCGTGATACACATAGTTTTAAAAATGCGTTACGTTCGGCGCTGCGAGAAGACCCTGATGTGATCTTAGTCGGTGAGCTGCGTGATCAAGAGACAATCAGTTTAGCGTTAACCGCCGCTGAAACGGGACATTTAGTGTTTGGTACGCTACACACTAGTTCTGCCGCAAAAACCATTGATCGGATTATCGATGTATTCCCGGGCAGCGATAAAGACATGGTGCGTTCGATGTTATCGGAATCGCTGCGTGCGGTGATTGCGCAAAAACTGTTTAAGCGAGTCGGAGGGGGGCGCGTGGCGTGTCACGAAATTATGTTAGCGACTCCTGCGATTCGTAACTTGATCCGAGAAGATAAAGTCGCACAGATGTATTCGATCATCCAAACGGGCGCTGCGCATGGGATGCAAACTATGGAGCAGCATGCTAAGCAGTTGGTCGCTCAAGGGGTTGTGGATTTACCAGAGGTCCAACAAAAACTTGGTTTAGACAGCTCATCATTCTAAGGAACGCATCATGCAATTGGATCAAATATTACAAGAGATGCTCACCCAAGGGGCGTCCGATCTCTACATCACTGTCGCGGCTCCAATTTTGTATCGCGTCAATGGCGATCTCCAACCTCAGGGGGAAGCGTTAAGTGAATCTCAGGTCAAAGAGTTGTTATTGCGGATGATGGATAGCGACCGACAAACGGAGTTTAACCAAACGCGTGAGGCCAATTTTGCGATTGTGCGTGATTTTGGCCGTTTCCGAGTCAGTGCCTTTTTTCAGCGTGAGCTACCGGGTGCCGTTATTCGCCGGATCGAAACGCAAATTCCTAGTTTTGATGACTTGCAGTTGCCGGAGGTGCTTAAAGATCTCGCGCTAACCAAGCGGGGTTTAGTGTTAGTGGTCGGTGCGACAGGCTCGGGAAAATCAACCACCATGGCGGCGATGACCGGTTATCGTAATTTGAAAACCCGCGGGCACATTCTTACTGTCGAGGATCCGATTGAATTTGTTCATCCTCATCAAGGCTGTATTGTGACTCAGCGTGAAGTCGGCTTAGATACTGAGAGCTATGAAGTGGCATTGAAAAATTCACTTCGCCAAGCGCCGGACATGATTTTGATTGGTGAAATACGCAGTCGTGAAACCATGGAATACGCGATGACCTTTGCCGAAACTGGGCATTTATGTATGGCAACCTTACACGCCAACAATGCCAACCAAGCCTTAGAGCGTATTTTACATTTGATGCCGAAAGAGAAAAAAGAACAGTTTCTGTTTGATTTATCGATGAACTTAAAAGGAGTGATTGGTCAGCAACTGCTGCGTGATAAACAAGGTAAAGGGCGTCATGGCGTGTTTGAGATTTTGCTCAATAGTCCAAGAATGGCGGATTTGATCCGCCGTGGCGATTTGCACGAATTAAAAGCAACCATGGCTAAATCGAAAGAAGTGGGAATGCAAACCTTCGATCAAGCGCTGTATCAATTGGTGATTGACGATAAAATCACTGAGCAAGATGCGCTGCACAGCGCCGACTCAGCCAATGATTTACGCCTTATGCTCAAAACCCAGCGGGGAGAGGGCTACTCTTCTGGTGCGTTGGATAATATTAAGATTGATATGGAGTGAGACTAGTTTGCCCATTGTCTTTCAAACCAGCTTTCTAAGATCACGACCGCTGATTGGCAGTCTATATTGCCTTTACTGAGTGCCTTGTAGCCGCCGTGGGCAAACAGCTCGGAGCGTGCCTCTGCGGTCGATAGGCGTTCATCGTGCAGCTCAACGGGTAAGCCGAAGCGTCCGTGTAAGCGGTTAGCAAATTTTTTCGCCCGTGGGGTGATGGTATCTAAATCTTTGCCATGTAAGTCAGTGGGTAAGCCAACCACTAATAGATTGGGTTGCCACTCTTTGATCTGTTTTTCTATCTCATCCCAATTGGGGATGCCATCATTGGCTTTAAAGGCTTTTAATGGCGAGGCCGTTCCGGTAATTTCTTGACCGATAGCACTACCGATACTTTTAGTGCCGAAATCAAAGGCCATAATGGTACGCGACATAATAGACGTCTCATTGCTGTGGCGCATTAACTCGATGGTTAATGCGCCTTAAAGGTTAAGTTAGGCATGGCCTGATTGAGGAGCCAGTTGGGCGGGATTAATGCCTAATTTTTGAATCGCTTTTTGCCATTTTTCATGGACTGGCGTATCAAAGATTAAATCGGCATCCGCTTCAATGGTTAGCCAAGAGTTTTCGGTTAACTCTTGTTCTAATTGGCCTGGAGACCAACCAGAATAACCTAATGCGACAATATAACCATTCGGTTCCGCCTCAGTACCGAGTACACAGAGGATATCTTTCGAAGTGGTTACCGCAATATCGTCGGTCATCTTCATGGTCGACTCATAATGATCTTTCATTCGATGCAGAACAAATCCACGATCTTCGGAAATCGGCCCACCGTTAAAGACCGGTTTCTTTAGGCTTTGCTCTCGAGAGTGTGGGTAAGCGGGCTCGATCTCGACCTGTTTTAGCATCCCACTGACCGTAATATCGATCGGAGCATTGATCATTAGCCCCATTGCACCCTCTTCATTATGTTCGCAGACGTAGATCACGCTGCGTTTGAAGTAAGGATCTTGCATACTGGGCATGGCAACGAGAAAATGATTAGTCAGATTCATCTAATCTTCAATCCTTTGGTATTGAGGAGCGTTAAACTCCTACATAGATAAGGCCTTAATACGACGTTCAATCGCATCCATCAGCTTGCCGGTAATCGAGATATCAAAAGCGGCTTCGATTTCACGAATACAGGTTGGGCTAGTGACATTGATTTCGGTGAGTTTATCACCAATCACATCAAGACCGACAAAGATCAAGCCTTTTTCTTTTAATGTTGGAGCCACAGCTAACGCAATCGCTTTATCGGTTTCACTCAGTGGTCGAGCTTCTCCCCTTCCTCCAGCCGCTAAGTTACCACGGGTCTCACCTTGAGCAGGAATACGTGCTAAGCAGTATGGCATTGGCTCACCATCGACGACTAGGATCCGTTTGTCACCGTTACTGATATCGGGGACAAAGGTTTGTGCCATGCAGTAGGTTTGTCCGTGGTTGGTCAGCGTTTCGATGATCACCGATACGTTAGGATCGCCTTGTTTAATGCGAAAAATTGATGATCCGCCCATACCATCGAGCGGTTTTAAGATCACATCGCCGTGTTGCTCACGAAAGGCTTTAATTTTTTCCGCTTTACGAGTCACCAGTGTGGTAGGCGTTAATTCTGGAAACCAAGCGGTAAATAATTTTTCATTACAATCACGTAGGCTTTGCGGTTTATTGACGATCAGTGTGCCTTCTTCTTCCGCTCTTTCCAGAATATACGTTGCGTAAATATACTCGGTATCAAAAGGGGGATCTTTGCGCATCAATACGGCATCAAGATCCGCGAGACGAATGGTTTGCTCAGATTGAAATTGATACCAAGCCGCGGGATCTTCTTTGACGCTGACCACTTTAGTATCCGCCATAGCCACACCTTGTTCTAAGTGCAGATCAGCCATTTCCATGTAATGAATTTGATAACCACGACGCTGTGCTTCAAGCATCATGGCAAAGCTGGAATCTTTTTTAATATTAATTGATGAAATGGGATCCATCACGATGCCAAGTTTAATCATTGAATTTCTCCGAGTTAGCCAAGATCGCCGAAACGAACTTGTAGCGCTGTAATAGCAGTCAGTGCTGCGGTTTCGGTACGCAGTACGCGAGGACCGAGCAGCGTTTCTGCAAAGTGGTATTGTTCGGTCATGGCAATTTCTTGCTCAGATAGGCCACCTTCTGGACCTATCAATAAACGGACGTTGCTTACCGGCTCAGGTAAGGTATTGATCGAATAGGACGCGCGAGGGTGTAAATTGAGTTTAAGTGCCTGACTAGGCTCAGCGCACCAAGCTTCTAATTCCATCACTGGGCGGATGACAGGGATCCGATTTCGGCCACATTGTTCGCAGGCAGCAATCGCTATCTTTTGCCATTGCAGAAGTTTTTTTTCAAAGCGTTTTGGATCCAGTTTTACCCCACAACGCTCTGATAATAAAGGCGTAATAGTATTCACGCCAAGCTCGACCGATTTTTGGATGGTGAATTCCATTTTATCACCGCGAGAAATCACTTGCCCAAGATGTAAATTGAGCGGTGATTCAATGCTTTTTTCAATGCGTTGCTGAATGTCAACGGTCAGCTGTTTTTTGCTGATCTCACTGATCACCGCAGGAAATTCAGCATCACTCCCATCAAACAACGTCACCGATTGACCGGGCTGCATACGCAGGACTTTACCGATATGATTGGCGGCGTCGTCACTGAGGGCAAGCGTGCCCAATTGGTGGATAGGGGAGGGATGATAAATTCGAGGAATACGCATGCCAAGTTCCTAATAATTGATGACAAAGCGATACTTTGGTGACTTGAAGATCGCACAGTATGGATAATATTGGTACGTTAAGTGACGGGTTCAAGTCATGGAGTATCCGTGTTACCCGACCGATGTCTTGATAACCACAATCTAGTGATGATAGCTCACCTGATCACCGCGTTGAAGGGAAATATCTTTTTCTGCGGCGTTTGAGGGACGGTCACCGTTTAAGATGCGATGACACTGCCCCTATTCGTTTAAGCGTTCAGCTTGAAGTTTTAGTCATTGTTGTTGATGACGATCTTGGCTCTATTCAGGGTGGCGACGAGAACACTGTGTATCAACAAATGGATTAGAGTGACCTTGAATGGTGGTAATGCGTCGGTTACGTTCACACTCCCATTCATCAGCCGGGTATTGATTATCCCAAACCTGCATTAATTGTGCTTGTTGCTTAGATAGCTTAAACCCATAGTGCTGACTCATATACAAATAGGTACGGGCGATAGCGCCACGAGCTCTTGTCGGCGGCATAGCCTTACGCTGAGCAAAGTTAATTTGCATTTCACAGCGACCATACGTCGCACCATCAATCCCGTTCCATTGACTAAAATTGAAGTTAGAGCGATCGCCATTCACTTCACCAATCGCGGGAGTGAGGTTGTGTAAATCGGCCTCCATTTGACGAAATTGCTCATCGTGGCGTGCACAGTGTTTGCGCCCGCCTTCTTGCCAACATTGTAACTGATGACCAAACTGCCAAGCAGGCACCACGTGCTCCCATTCAATTCGATTGGCGCGGGTGGCTTGTTTGCGAACTTCATAGCCACAGCCTTCAAGATCAGGAATACCTCGTTGACCTTGCCAGCTAATCTCACAGCCACAGTAGAAGCTAACCGGATGATCTTGATAAAGTTTAACGGCGATACGTTTGGCTTGAGCAAAAGAAGTTGGGGCAGCAGCGAGGCTACTGGTAGTAAAAACAAATAAACCTAAAATCGACAGCAAACGTAAATAAAACATGGCAAAAGACTGAGATAAGTATGATTTTTCGCAGTCTACCACTCAAAAAATGACTTGCCTATTGATAGATGAATGAGGAGTCGGTTTATCCAGTAAAGACCAGAGGTGTTTGACAGTGGCGGCAATGATAGCTGCTTTGTTGACGTAACACCTTGTTATGACGACGAATTGATAATGAGTGAACTTGACACGCGCAGCGATAAGCAAAGGTTTTACCCTGGACAGAGCCAACATCGAAGCTGTGAGTGGTTCTGGGGGGCAGATTAAACACCTGTGACATAACGGATTGCCATTCACGACCGTGAGGACGTACTCGTCCATAACGTTGATAAGTGATCAGGTGAGCAATTTCATGGGGGATCACTTCATCGATAAAAGCTTGCGGATTTTCAGCCAATAAAATCGGATTTAAGCGAATTTCCCAGCGTTGCAAATAGGCTTTACCTGCGGTTTTACCGCGTAGTTTTAGGCTGAGTTTTGGTAGGGAGAAAGGGGTATTAAAGTATTCTGAGGCCCGTTCAATACAGCGTTGTATTTGCTGCTGGGCACGATAATGCAATTCAAAATTGATCAAAGGACCTCCAATAAAAAACCTCAGACGGATCTGAGGTTTATCCAATCATGGCTTACCACTCGTTGGAGAGTAAGCCATTTCGGCTATGGATAATTATTTTAAACCGGCAAAGTCACGCAATAGGGTAGCTTTATCTGTCGCTTCCCAAGGGAATTCTTCGCGACCAAAGTGACCATAAGCGGCGGTTTTCTTGTAGATCGGCTGTAGTAAGCTGAGCATTTCTTGCAAACCGTAAGGACGTAAGTCGAAGAACTGACGAACCGCTTCAATGATAATATCGTGTGGTACTTTCTCGCTACCGAAGGTTTCTACCATGATCGACGTTGGATCAGCGACACCAATGGCGTAAGAAAGTTGAATCTCACAGCGATCCGCAAGACCGGCAGCCACAATGTTTTTGGCAACATAGCGAGCAGCGTAAGCGGCTGAACGGTCAACTTTTGATGGATCTTTACCAGAGAAAGCACCACCACCATGACGTGCTGCGCCGCCGTAGGTATCGACGATAATTTTACGACCCGTTAAGCCACAGTCACCCATTGGACCACCAATCACGAAACGACCAGTTGGGTTAATGAAGTATTTGGTGTCTTTGGTTAGCCATTCTGCAGGTAGAACAGGCTTGATGATCTCTTCCATCACGCCTTCACGCAGATCAGCGGTGGAAACGGAATCACAATGCTGAGTAGACAGTACCACAGCATCAATACCGACGATCTTACCTTGGTCATATTGGAAAGTGACCTGAGATTTTGCATCAGGGCGCAACCAAGCTAGGCTACCATTTTTACGCACTTCAGCTTGACGCTGCATTAAACGGTGTGCATAGGTAATCGGTGCAGGCATCAGCACTTCGGTTTCGTTACAAGCGTAACCAAACATGATGCCTTGGTCACCTGCGCCTTGATCTTTAGGATCGGCTTTATCAACGCCTTGGTTGATATCTGGCGACTGTTTACCAATGGTATTGAGTACCGCACAAGAGTTGGCATCAAAGCCCATCTCAGAGTTAACATAACCAATTTCACGTACCGTTTGGCGAGTCAGCTCTTCAATATCCACCCACGCTGACGTCGTTACTTCACCGCCAACCATGACCATTCCGGTTTTGACATAGGTTTCACACGCGACACGAGCTTTTGGATCTTGTTCTAAAATGGCATCAAGAACCGCGTCAGAGATTTGGTCGGCAATTTTATCAGGATGACCTTCTGATACAGATTCAGAAGTAAACAAATGTTTAGCCATGATAGCTCCAATTTTCATATTAGTAGCGACCCGTTATTCGATAAACGCGTCGGTAAAATTGTTCAATATGTAGGCGTTTCTACATCTAGACGTCTATTCTAGTTTTCAATGCTCAAATTACAAGCTCTTTTTTAGTTTATCTTATGGCCAAACGTTTGCTTGGTTTTGTGATGTTTTTATAATTACGATGAAATTTCATGTAACCGATTGCAAAAATCAGCCCAAGAGGCAGTAAAAGGTTTGCAGAGCGTAAGGGGCTTTGCGACAATATTGAGCACTTTTTCTATACCCTTCCCACTTTAAGCGGCGGCGGTTCAGTGATTTGGTTTGCCTTCTATTCAGAGCAATAATGTTGCTGGTAGGAGCGAGAGCACCCATCGTTGATTTGCAACTTTGATTGGTTTGGGAGATCGCTTTTTATTTCATCGCTTTTTAGGAGCTGATATGTCTTCGCGTAAACAACTGGCTAACGCGATTCGTGCGTTAAGCATGGATGGTGTTCAACAAGCTAACTCTGGGCATCCGGGAGCCCCAATGGGCATGGCGGATATCGCTGAAGTGCTGTGGCGCTCACACCTCAACCATAATCCGCAAAATCCACAATGGGCTGACCGCGACCGTTTTGTGTTGTCTAACGGCCATGGCTCAATGCTGATTTACTCACTGCTGCACCTAAGTGGTTATGAGTTATCGATTGATGATCTGAAAAACTTTCGTCAGTTGCATTCCAAAACCCCAGGTCATCCAGAATACGGTTACGCGCCAGGTATTGAAACCACGACTGGTCCTCTAGGTCAGGGGATTACTAATGCAGTGGGCATGGCGATGGCTGAAAAAGCGCTCGCGGCTCAGTTCAACAAGCCAGGTCACGACATCGTTGATCACTTTACTTATGTCTTTATGGGTGATGGCTGCTTGATGGAAGGCATTTCTCACGAAGCCTGCTCACTGGCAGGCACGCTTGGCCTTGGTAAGCTTATCGCGTTTTGGGATGACAACGGCATCTCGATTGACGGTCACGTTGAAGGCTGGTTCTCAGATGACACGCCAAAACGTTTTGAAGCCTATGGCTGGCATGTGATCCCAGCGGTTGATGGTCACGATGTAGAGGCGATTAACGCAGCGATTGAAGCCGCCAAAGCCGATCCGCGTCCAACATTGATCTGTACCAAAACCATCATCGGTTTTGGCTCACCCAATAAAGCGGGTTCTCATGACTGCCATGGCGCGCCATTAGGCCACGATGAAATTAAAGCGGCGCGTGAATTCTTGGGTTGGCAATACGCTCCATTTGAAATTCCGGCTGATATTTACGCTCAGTGGGACGCCAAAGAAGCGGGCCAAGCTAAAGAAGCGGCTTGGGATGAAAAATTTGCCGCTTACGCTGCCGAGTACCCAGTAGAAGCGACTGAGTTCAAACGCCGTGTTAATGGTGACCTTCCAGCGCAGTGGGAAGAGCAAGCCAATGCGATCATTGCTGAGTTACAAGCTAACCCTGCCAATATTGCGTCACGTAAAGCCTCGCAAAATGCGCTGGAAGCGTTTGGTAAAATGCTGCCAGAATTTATGGGCGGCTCTGCAGACTTAGCGCCATCAAACTTGACCATGTGGTCTGGTTCAAAATCACTCACCGCTGAAGATTTCTCTGGCAACTACATCCATTACGGCGTACGCGAATTTGGTATGACGGCTATTATGAACGGTATCGCGTTGCACGGTGGCTTTGTCCCTTATGGCGCGACCTTCTTAATGTTTATGGAATACGCTCGTAACGCAATGCGTATGGCGGCGCTGATGAAGATCCAAAACATTCAGGTTTATACTCATGACTCGATTGGTTTGGGTGAAGATGGCCCGACTCACCAACCGGTTGAGCAAATCGCTTCACTGCGTTTAACTCCGAATATGAGCACATGGCGTCCCTGTGACCAAGTGGAATCTGCAGTCGCCTGGAAACTGGCCATTGAACGTAAAGAGGCGCCATCAGCGCTGATCTTCTCACGTCAAAACCTCGCTCAGCAGCCTCGTACGGCAGCGCAAGTGGCTGATATCGCCAAAGGTGGTTATATCCTTAAAGATTGCGCTGGCAAACCAGAGCTTATCTTGATTGCGACCGGCTCTGAAGTGGAGCTAGCGGTGAAAGCGGCAGAGCAGCTAACCGCTGAAGGTAAGCACGTTCGCGTGGTTTCAATGCCATCGACCGATGCTTTCGACAAGCAAGATGCAGCGTATCGTGAAGCGGTATTACCTGCAGACGTGACCAAACGTATCGCGATTGAAGCAGGCATTGCGGATTTCTGGTACAAGTACGTTGGGTTTGGCGGCAAGATCATCGGCATGACGACGTTCGGTGAATCGGCACCAGCGGATCAACTGTTCAAAATGTTTGGTTTTACGACTGAAAATGTGGTGAAAACAGCTAACGAACTGTTGGCTTAAACGAACTACTGGCTTAATGGTTGATATTGAGTTCTAACTGAGCCCAGCTTATTTGCTGGGCTTTTTCTATGGAGCTAAGCCGTTTTCCATTCATTAGGGCAAGCATGACGCAAAGCATCAATAAACAAGCGTAAACGCAAAGGGTGACGCCCCGCTGGATAGTAACAAGCCACCTCACTGGGTGGAGATAACCACTCTGGTAAACAAGCAGCAAGACTCCCCGGATGAGCGCGTTCAAAGCCTTCTGCAAACCAAGTGGGTAGCAAGCCAATTCCTCGCCCTTTGGCTATCGCGTCGGCTTGCATGGCTAAGCTATCACTTTGTAAACGACTTTTCAGAGCTGGTAATACCCAATCTCCTTGAGTCGGATGAGTTAGGGTTAATCCTTCTTGGCGACAGGCGATAAAATCTATCCAAGTATGATTTATAAGCTGCTCAGGATGTTCGGGCTTAGGGTGAGTGGCTAAATAATTCGGAGAAGCGTACGGTGAATAATGCCAATTACCGAGAAGCTCGCGCCGCCATCCAGAGGGGGTGATAGCCCCGATCCAAATCATCAAATCAGGTTCTAACAGGCTATTTTCGGCTACGTAGTGACTGTGTACTCGAATGGTTACTTCGGGGTGTGCCAGCATAAACTCATCGAGAACGTGACTTATCCACCCTCGGACTAAGTTGGGATGAACGACTAACGTCAGGTTACCGCTGATTTGATTGTTCAGCTCTTGAAGAGCTTCAATACCTTTTGATGCCAATTCAACTAATTGCTCGCTATAAACGGCAAACACTTGTCCGGCCTTAGTTAATGTGAGTCGGTTGCCTTGACGAGTGATCAGCGCTTGCCCTAAATCACTTTCGAGCATAGCAAGCCGTCGACTTAGTGTCGATTTTGGTTGTTCAAGCGCTTTAGCGGCAGCGGTCAGACTTTTGTGCTGACAGAGTGCATGGAAGGCTTTGATAGCACTTAAATCATGCATAATAACAGTGACCTCGTTATTCAATAATCGTGTTGTTCCATATCTGGGACTGACTATTCCATCTGTCGGTCTATCTCAATGATTCAAATTGTGAATAATTCCACTTCGAAATTAATAATCATTATCATTTATGGAGTGGTGAATGTCTAGATTAAATCCAACCCGCGTCGCTTTGGCCGTAGCGTTTGGTCTATTTGCGTCGGTACCAGTGAGTGCTCAGCAAGAGCGTCAAGTTGACGAAACACTGGTCGTGACCGCGTCAGGTTTTGAGCAGGTGGTGAGAAATGCGCCAGCCAGTATCACGGTGATCAGTGCCGAAGAGATGGCCAAGGGCTCATTTAGAGATTTAACCGATGCGTTGCGCTCGGTACCGGGCATTTATATTTCTGGTGGCGGCGCCAGTCAAGACATTAGTATTCGCGGCTTAGATGCTAAATATACGCTGATTTTAGTCGATGGAAAAAGACAAGGCAGCCGTCAAACGCGCCCTAACAGCGATGGACCAGGCATCGAGCAAGGCTGGATCCCACCACTCAATATGATAGAACGAATCGAGGTTGTACGCGGCCCAATGTCTTCGTTGTATGGTTCTGATGCAATGGGCGGGGTGATTAATATTATCACTAAAAAAGTATCGGATACTTGGAATGGTTCACTTCGTCTAGAAAGCCAACTGCGCGATCGTGGTTATGCCGGTGATAGCCAGCAAGCCAGTGCAACTATCGCTGGTCCTTTGATTGATGGTTTACTTGGGGTTCAGCTTTCTGGTTCCGTTTCTCGACGTGCTGAAGATGACAAAATCGGTTATTACCCTGAACAAGAGATGAACAGTGCCAATGTCCGTTTTGATCTCACCCCGACTGACACGCAAGATATTCGTATCGATATTAATCAAAGTCGTCAACAGCGGGACAGTTCTAAAAAAAGTGCCGAACGTCCATCACAAGGAGATTATGAACGTTCGTATTATGCCCTTTCTCATGAAGGACGTTGGGAGTTTGCAACCAGCCAATTGAGCTATAGTCACGAAAAAACAGACAATGAAAGCCGTCAAATGACGATCACTAACCAAGTGGTTGACGCCAGTTTACAACGTGCGTTTGACGATCATTTCGTGATTGTTGGTGGACAATACTTTAACGAATCGTTGGATGATGCCGGTAACAAATACAATCCTAGCGTAAATTCATTAGAACGTTGGCGCGGTGCCTTTTTCATTGAAGATGAGTGGCAAATGACACAAGACTTTGCCTTAACACTTGGAGCACGTTTTAATCGCGATCAGCATTATGGCAATGAAATTACCCCCCGTGCCTATGCTGTTTGGCAATTAAGTGATCACTGGACGGTAAAAGGTGGTGTGACTAATGGCTTCAGTGCTCCAGGGTTGCGTGAAGTCTCTAGCGATTGGGGACAAGTGACGGGTGGTGGGCGTCGTAATGGGGTGATTTTAGGCAACCCTGATCTCAAACCTGAAAAAACATTGAACCAAGAAATTTCGATCTTCTATCAGCTACCAACAGGGTTTCAGGCATCACTCAGTGTATTTAATACCGACTTTAAAGATAAAGTGTTGATTAGCACTCTATGTGATGATGCCAGCAACGGTGGAGGATGTGTTTCACCTTCAGGCAGTCAGCATGATTTTATTCAGCAACGAGAAAATGTCGATAAAGCACGGATTCAAGGGATAGAAACCAGTTTTAAAATACCAGTCATGGAACAACTCGCTCTATCGGCCAACTATACCTTTACGGACTCAGAGCAGCGCAGTGGGGCGAATCGTGGCGATCCATTAAGTCGAACTCCACGCCATCAAGCATCGATCAATTTAGATTGGGATGCTAGTGAACAACTCAGTTTTTGGACCCATGCTAAATATAAGGGAAGTGAATACGCGATTGTGCGAGGCGGGGCTGTTGGAGATAAATACCATGCTTACCAAACCTTAGATATTGGTGGTAATTATCAAGTCAACAAAGAGACACGTTTACTGTTTGGTATCTATAACCTCACCGATACCGATATTTCACAAGATAAACATGGCAAAGTGCTGGATGGACGCAGCTACTGGATAGGGGCGGATATCAGTTTCTAAAAGCGTTATACCGGGCTCACTTTATTTAGTGAGCCTTTTTTTATCGACGATGGATGAGTGGGGGTGTTGCTCTTAAAGGCTATCAGTTACTATCCTCCTCTCGAAAACAATTAAGACGATGGAATGATGCTTAAAGTTGCGATCAATGGGTTTGGGCGTATCGGGCGCAATGTCTTGCGAGCGATATATGAGAGTGGAAAAAATCAGCAAATCAAAGTAGTGGCAGTCAATGAACTGGCATTACCCGATGCGATGGCCCACCTTCTGCAATACGATACGAGTCATGGCCGTTTTGGTAAAAAAATAACCAATGATCAAGAGCATATCTATGTGCATCATGAGGCGGGTGTCTATGATTCGATTCGGATCCTTCATCTTAGCGAAATCAAACTACTGCCTTGGCGCGATCTTGGGGTTGATATTGTTCTCGATTGTACCGGAGTCTATGGTTCCAAAGCCGATGGTCTAGCCCATATTACCGCGGGTGCTAAGAAAGTGCTCTTTTCCCATCCCGGGAGTCATGATCTCGATAACACCATCATTTATGGTGTTAACCACCAAACGCTGACTGCTGAGCACCGCGTAGTTTCCAATGGCTCTTGTACCACCAACTGCATTGTGCCGATCATAAAAGTCTTGGATGAAGCCTTTGGCATTGACTCTGGTACCATCACCACCATTCATTCAGCGATGAATGATCAGCCCGTGATTGATGCTTACCATACCGATCTGCGTCGTACACGCTCAGCCAGCCAATCGATCATTCCCGTTGATACTAAATTGCATAAAGGTATTGAAAGAATTTTTCCGAAATTTTCTAACAAATTTGAGGCAATTTCAGTGCGCGTGCCAACAGTTAACGTCACAGCGATGGATTTAAGTGTCACATTAAATACAAATGTGAAAGTTAATGACGTAAATCAAACCATCATACACGCATCTCGGTGTACATTAGATGGCATTGTTGACTATACTGAAGCTCCATTGGTATCCATCGATTTTAACCATGATCCACACAGTGCGATTGTGGATGGTTCACAAACCCGAGTCAGTAACGGGCAACTGGTTAAAATGTTGGTTTGGTGCGATAACGAATGGGGCTTTGCGAACCGCATGCTGGATACGGCGCTCGCAATGCAAGCATCCGAGTAGGAGCAGGATGATGGGGATGGCTGAGTATTGAACTTGAAATACATCGTGACGGTCTCCATATCAATAACCAGTTTGAAGAATAACTAAGCTCGGCAAGGTTGCCGGGTTTCCAAAAACTTTATTTATTAATATTTGAGAGGACAAACCATGTCTGTAATCAAGATGACCGACCTGGATCTAGCAGGTAAACGCGTATTTATCCGTGCTGACCTAAACGTACCAGTGAAAGATGGCAAAGTGACTTCGGATGCACGTATTCTTGCGTCTTTACCAACCATTCAGCACTGCATAGCGGCTGGCGCTAAAGTAATGGTGACTTCTCACCTCGGTCGTCCAACGGAAGGCGAATACACGGAAGAGTTCTCTCTATTACCCGTCGTTAACTACTTAAAAGACGCGTTAGATTGCGAAGTTAAACTGGCTAAAGATTACCTTGATGGTTTGGAATTGAACGCTGGCGAATTGGTCGTTCTTGAAAACGTTCGCTTTAACAAAGGCGAGAAGAAAAACGAAGAAGAATTATCGAAAAAATACGCAGCGTTATGTGACGTGTTTGTGATGGATGCGTTTGGTACGGCTCACCGTGCTCAAGCGTCGACTCATGGCGTTGGTATGTTCGCTCCGATCGCTTGTGCTGGCCCACTATTGGCGGCAGAACTTGAAGCATTGGGTAAAGCGATGGATAACCCAGAGCGTCCATTAGTGGCTATCGTTGGTGGTTCAAAAGTATCAACAAAACTCACCGTACTCGAATCCCTTTCTAAAATTGCTGACCAACTGGTTGTTGGCGGTGGTATCGCGAATACTTTTATTGCCGCTGCGGGTCACAATGTCGGTAAGTCTCTTTATGAAGCCGACTTGCTTGATACAGCGAAAAAGTTAATGAAAGAGTGCTCTATTCCTCTTGCGACTGATGTTGCTTGTGCGAAAGCGTTTGATGAAAACGCCGCAGCGGAAATCAAGCACGTTTCTGAAGTGCAAGATGACGATATGATTTTCGACCTAGGCCCAGATTCAACCGCAGCATTGGCTGAAATCATCGCTAACGCAAAAACGATTTTGTGGAATGGCCCAGTCGGCGTATTTGAATTCAAAAATTTCGAAGCCGGTACCAAAGGTATCTCTGAAGCGATCGCCAAATCGGCAGGTTTCTCAGTAGCGGGTGGCGGTGACACGCTAGCAGCGATCGATAAGTTTGGTATCAAAGCTGACGTATCTTATATTTCAACCGGTGGCGGTGCTTTCCTTGAATTTGTTGAAGGTAAAGTTCTACCAGCAGTAGAAATGCTAGAAGCACGCGCGAAAGCATAATGACGATGAGAGCGGGGGGCAACTCCCGCTTTCTTGTTTGCTGCACGAGGGTATTTATTCTGCTAGAATAGCGCCAGTTGTGAGCAAACGTTTGCAAGAATGTAAACTTAACTGTTTTATTTTTAAACGACAGAAAAAATAGGATCAAATCCATGTCTAAGATCTTCGATTTCGTAAAACCTGGTGTGATTTCTGGTGATGACGTACAGAAAGTATTTGCAGTAGCGAAAGAGCATAACTTTGCTCTACCTGCTGTTAACGTTGTTAATACTGACTCTATCAACGCGGTACTAGAAGCTGCAGCCAAAGTGAAAGCGCCAGTCGTGGTGCAATTCTCTAACGGTGGCGCTGCTTTCTTTGCTGGTAAAGGCGTTAAACTTGAAGGCCAAGGTGCTCAAATCCTTGGTGCAGTAGCTGGTGCAAAATACGTTCACGCTGTTGCTGAAACTTACGGTGTGCCAGTGATTCTACACACTGACCACGCTGCGAAGAAATTGCTGCCTTGGATCGATGGTCTACTTGATGCTGGCGAAGAGTTCTTTGCTCAAACAGGTAAGCCTCTGTTCTCTTCTCACATGCTAGATCTTTCTGAAGAGTCTTTAGAAGAAAACGTCGAAACGTGCGCGAAATACCTAGAGCGTATGGCGAAAATGGGTATGACCATCGAAATCGAACTGGGTTGTACTGGCGGTGAAGAAGACGGCGTTGATAACTCTCATATGGATTCATCTGAGCTGTATACTTCTCCAGAAGACGTGGCTTACGCTTATGAAAAACTAAGCGCAGTCAGCCATCGTTTCACTATCGCTGCTTCTTTCGGTAACGTACACGGTGTTTATCAAGCGGGTAACGTGGTATTGACTCCAACCATTCTACGTGATTCTCAAGCGTACGTTTCTGAGAAATTTGGCCTTCCAGCTAACTCTCTAAACTTTGTTTTCCACGGTGGTTCTGGTTCTTCTGAAGCGGAAATCAAAGAGTCAATCAGCTACGGTGTTATCAAAATGAACATCGATACTGATACTCAGTGGGCAACATGGGATGGTATCCGTAAATATGAAGCGGAAAACCACGATTACCTACAAGGTCAAATCGGTAACCCAACTGGTGAAGCTGCACCAAACAAAAAATACTACGATCCACGCGTATGGCTACGTGCAGGCCAAACCTCAATGGTGGCTCGTCTAGAGAAAGCTTTTGCAGACCTTAACGCTGTTAACGTACTGTAATTAGTGTCTAGTTAGTCATTAGCCGTCCTTGTTAGGGCGGCTTTTTTTATGGCTAGTGATTAGGAAATAGATCTGCTAGTTTAAAGAATAATCTTATGTTTGCTGAGATTTAAATAAGTATACTTTGCGTGGGATATTACATAGGGCAGTTGTCACTCCTTTGTATACATCAAAAAAACAATATCGATATCATTGATTGTAGAGGATATACAATATGGCGAATGAGTCAGTGGGAATAGAAGTTCCTGGCGTTGAAAGCTTACATCAGGTCAATAGTTGGTTAACCAATAACTCAGATTTATTTATTCAATACGGTGTGAATATTATTTCCGCTATTTTGATTTTGTTTATTGGTAACATTATTGTCAAAACGATTGCGGGTAGCTTAGCAAACGTGTTGATGAAAAAAGAGATGGATAAGGCGGTTGTTGATTTTATCCAAGGCATCGTACGTTACACACTATTCATCATTGTATTGGTTGCCGCATTGAGTCGTATCGGAGTCCAAACTGCTTCCGTCGTGGCAATTATTGGTGCTGCGGGTTTAGCGGTAGGTTTAGCGCTGCAAGGCTCTTTATCCAACTTTGCCGCTGGCGTTTTAATCGTTGCTTTCCGTCCGTTTAAATCGGGTGACTATATCGAAGTGGCTGGAACCGCTGGATCGGTTGATTCGATTCATATTTTCCAGACGATTTTAAAAACACCCGATAACAAAATGGTGGTATTACCTAACTCTGCGGTAGTGAATGGCGCAATTGTCAATTATTCACGCCACGCTACACGTCGCGTCGATTTACTGATAGGCGTATCTTATAAATCGGATCTGAATAAAACCAAGCAGGTACTGCGTGATGTGGTTGAGCGCGATCCTCGGGTATTAAAAGATCCAGAGGTAAGAGTTGAAGTGCATCAACTCGGTGATTCATCGATTAATTTTATTGTTCGCCCTTGGGTGGAGAGTGCAGATTACTGGCCCGTTTATTGGGAGTTGACGCATAAAATTAAAGAAGCGCTCGATGAAAATGGTATTGAAATTCCGTTCCCACAAATGGATGTTCATTTGAATAAAATCAGCTAACGGACGTTATTGGTTGAGCTGAGTAAATAGATGAACAATAGAAAATAACAACGGAGGTTTTTGCCTCCGTTGTTATTTTAGTTCCAATACTGCTGAAGGTTATTCGCCAATAGAAAAGCAATGGTAAACATCATTGCCGCGATCACCAGATCGATGCCTTTTTTGACGGCGGGTTTGGATAAGGTTGGCCCTAATTTGGCTGCGCCTATCGATAATGAATAAAACCATACGAAGGAAGCGATCATCGTTCCTAAGGCAAATGAAAGCCGATCATGACCTTCAAATTGACCACCAATCGATCCTAAAATCACCACCGTATCTAAGTATAAATGCGGGTTCAGTACGGTGACCGCTAATGCCCCAAGAATCACCGTTCGTTTACCTCTTGCCGTGATCTCAGAGGAAGACTCTTGTTGTTGCGATGGTTTAAAAGCCGTTTTTAATGCCAATAAGCCGTAGCCAGTTAAAAAGGCGATCCCACCTAAAGTAACTGCAATCAATAAACTTTCATTTTGTGACAGCAATGCGCCGCCGCCAAATATTCCCAAGGAGATAAAGATAACATCTAATACGCTACAGATGGTTGCCGTGGTTAGATGGTGATGACGTTTAATGCCTTGGTTTAACACGTAAGCGTTTTGTGCTCCGATGGGGATAATCATCGTTGCCCCGAGTCCGAAGCCTTGTAGCAAAATCCAGAAGTTCACAGTTGTCTCATTAATAGAATGCTAAATAATGGCCGCAAGATACCCAGAGTTATTTGATTAGTATAATTAATAATTTTAATATCAAATAAGCTTGGCTTATTTTCTGTAGGGTGAACAAAAATGCGTGGTTTAGATTACAAATGGATAGAAGCACTGGATGCGGTTTTACAATATGGAGGCTTTGAGCGTGCGGCTGAAAAGCTGTGTATTTCTCAGTCTGCTGTTTCGCAGCGTATCAAACAACTGGAGAAATTCATCGCGCAGCCAGCACTGGTACGTAGCGCCCCGCCGAAGCCAACTCTGATAGGCAAAAAATTGCTTGGCTTGTATCGTCGGGTTCTCCTGCTGGAGCAAGAAACCATGCCAGAGTTATTAAATGATACCTCGGCACGTCCGGTTACCTTATCAATTGCTACCAATGCTGACAGTTTAGCCAGTTGGGTCATTCCAGCTCTACAGCCGATCATGAGTAAAGAAAACGTCGCCTTTCAATTCTCTATTCTTGATGAATCCCGTTCGATAGAAAAAATGAAGAATGGCGAAGTGGTGGGAGCGATCAGTTTAGATGATCAACCGTTACCGGGGTGTCGAGCGGAATACTTGGGCAAAATGGATTACTTATGTGTCGCTAGCCCCAGCTTTATGACGCGCTATTTTTCGAATGGTGTGAATGCGCAAACTCTGCTTCATGCCCCATCGGTGTCATTTGATATGCAAGATAGCCAACATAAACAATTTTTAAAACAGCACTTTGCGGTGCAGAGTGAAATGCTGATCAATCATAAAGTCGGTAGCTCTGAGGCTTTCGTTGCCCTTGCAAAAGCGGGGTTGGCTTATTGTTTAATTCCACGTTTACAAATTGCAGAGGAGTTGGCAAAAGGTGAGTTGGTTGAGGTGACGCCTGGGCAAACCGTAACCAATGTGATCTATTGGCATCATTGGCTATTAGAAACGGGAATTTTAGCTCAGCTATCAACAGGGATCGTTAATTATGCGAGGACACATTTGCCACAGTAAGTTTAAGTGAGTTCAATAAGTTAAAACGGTGTCAGTTTATCAGCAATGCCAAGTGAATCACTCTATATTGGTTTATGATGATATAACGAGTTAACGTGATTTATCTATCACAACATTTTCCAACATAAAGGATGAGTAATATGAAATCGCTACGTCAATGGCTTATAGTCTTATGCAGTCTTACGGCGGTGAGTGCGCAAGCTCAGCAAATGAACTTTCCTCATATCGTGACTTCTGGTTATGGTGAAGTGATTGCTCAACCAGACAGAGCGCAGTTTTCCGTTAAGGTGGTTGAAACTACGATGAATGCTGAGCAAGCGAAAGCCACGGTGGATAAAGTGGTCGCGGACTTTGTTGATAGCCTTAAGCAATCTGGCGTAAAAAGTGAAGATATCTCCAGCTCAAATTTGTATCTCACTCCTCAATATCATTATCCAAAGTCTGGACAGCCTGAGTTAGTTGGCTACCGAGCGCAGAGAAGTGTCACCGTTGAGGTCGAAAAACTCAGTGCTTTGAATCAGTACTTAGACTTAGCGTTGGCTTTGGGCATTAATCAGGTCGATAACGTTCAGCTAAAAGTCAGTGAACAAGCCAAATACCAACAGCAAGCGAGAATGGCAGCGATTGAAGATGCTAAACAAAAAGCCAATTCATTGGCTACTGGGTTTCAAAGTAAGTTGGGGCCAGTATGGCGTATTGAATACAGTTCAATCACTCCTCAGCCGGTGATGATGCGTTCAGTCAGCATGGCCGATAGCGCAGAAGTGAGTCAGAGCTATCAAGATTCAACGATTGTTATCCGTGATCGAGTCGATGTGATTTATAAATTGACCCACTAAATTTGACCTCAAGCGCACTCCGTTGCGTGGGTGCGCTTGAGTGCTATGCGCTAGTTTTTTGTTCAGCAATAAGAAAATGCTGTTATAATGCGCATTCTGAGACGACTGAGTGTATATAATTAGGGCTATGAGATTTTCTAGAGCGATTACTTTTCTTCTCATTGCCTGCGCTTTGACCACCTCAATCATCGTTTTCTATTACGCTCAGCGCCATCAAAAAATTAAACAAAATCATATTAATCACGCCGCTCAGCAAGCACTCCATCAACTCTCTTACGGTGTGAGAGAGTACGCCAATATCCAAGATCAGCTTTTTTCTATTATTCATCTACTCAGTCATAGTCAGACGGCCTGCGATTACGCCTTCTCACCTGAGCCGAACAATCAGCGCTTACTCGAAGAAGCGTTTGCGTCCGTTGCTCATTACCAAAAATGGTATAACTCAATCGTCTTTTTTGATAATGAAGGCCAAGCTAATGTCGGGGTGATGTACTCGGCTACAGAGTCGAGCAAAGTGATCAGCCATGCACTGGACAATCAAGCCAGTAGCGAACGACTTGCACTTGCTGAGCAGCTCAGTGACGAGCAAATTGGTATTTGGGGATGGAATGATCACCATCCGATTCCATCGATGCAGCTTATCACGCCCGTTAAGGTATTTGGGCTGCGTTACGGCTATATCATGATGGATATTAATCTTTGGCGTTTAGCAGAGCGAGTCAGTTATAGCTTACAACGCGATTTACAACCCGAAATCGTTACTGATCAAGGGGTTGTCTTGAGCCATAAGTTATCACAACATGCGTTAATGAAGCCTTTTATACTGGAAGATAATCTCGCACACCGTTTTCCGCTGACGTGGCAACGTATGCAGACCGCAAATACGGGGTATCAGCTTGAACAGGGGCATTTAATTGCCTTTACATCTATTTCATTAACCGATGATCAAGCGATGTATTTGATTGTCCATTTAACTCCGGAAGAGTTAGCACAGCGCGCCGAACGTGATTTAAATGACCTAATCAAAGAAGGATTATTTGTATTGCTCATGGTGATGCTTTTCACTTTGCCAACCTTATCGATGGTGTTGCATTACCATCGACGCGATATAGAAAGTAAGCTTGCCCGCGCAGCACTAAATGGCATGACAGCGGTGATGATTGCCGATAAACACCATCAAATCATGATGGTTAATAATGAGTTTGAACGTATGACGGGGTTACCAAAAGCGTGGGCGATCGGCCGTAACGGACTGAAAACCTTGCTTTATAATAACGGTATGCCATTTATATTAAGTGTCTTAGAGCGAATTACCAACGAGCATTATTGGCAAGGGGAAGTCGAGTTCGCTACTGCGCAAGGTGACATGTTGACTACGCTGATGTGCATTCAAGGCATTATAGAGTCAGGGCGAGTCAGTTATTATATTACGTCGATTGTTGATATTACCGAACGTAAGCAATTAGAGAATAAGTTGCGTGAATTAAGTGAGAAAGATAGCCTGACGCAGCTATGGAATCGACGTAAGTTTGAATTAGAGCTCACCCATCAAGTGGAACGTATTCAAGCTGAGGGCGATGCTTATCCCGTCTGTTTGGTGTTATTAGATATTGATTTCTTTAAGCGTGTTAATGATGAACAAGGTCACGATCAGGGCGATCGAGTGATCATCGACGTGGCGCGTTTACTGACGCAACACCTTCGCAGTTATGACTTTATCGCACGAATTGGTGGTGAAGAGTTCGCCGTTATTATGCCCTCAACCCGCATTGAGCAAGCGCAGCAGATTATTGAGCGATTAAGAGGGGCGGTGGAAGCCGAACCGCATTTATCCGTGACCGTCAGTGCCGGCATTACTGACTTAACCCTTGATGCAACACGTTCCTATAAGTGCGCCGATATCGCTCTGTATGAAGCGAAAAAGTCGGGGCGCAATCAGGTGTCGACTTTTTTAAGTCAAGAGAGCTAATCATCGGTTAAGATAATCTTGGTGTCGGTATTAGCGAGATAAAAAAACGGGGCTTTTCAGCCCCGTTTTGCGTTTAGTTGATCACTTTCTCGGTATCGATCAACGATTATAGAACGTGAACAGAAGCGGTATTGGTTGTACCTGATGCAACCAATGCACCTGAAACCATCACGGCGATGTCGCCTTTCTTACCTAAACCCGATTCTAAAGCAATCTCTTTACCTAGACGGTAGAAATCATCGGTGCTTTCAATCGCATCAACAACAACAGGTGTTACACCTTTAGTCAGAACGAGTTGAGCGGCCGTTTTCTTGTTGGTTGTTACCGCAATGATGTTCGCAGTTGGGAAGTACTTACGCACTGAACGAGCTGATTTACCCGCTTCAGTTGCGACCACGATAAGTGGAGCTGCTAGTTTCTCAGCAGTATCTACCGCACCTTTACAAACGGCTTCAGTAATGCGTAGACGTGGGCTGTCTAGACGAGAACCCAACTCCGCTTGTAGAACGCGGTCAGTGCGAGCACAGATTTGCGCCATGATAGTGACCGCTTCAACAGGGTATTTACCTTTTGCTGTTTCGCCAGAAAGCATCACTGCATCTGTACCATCCATTACCGCGTTGGCTACGTCGCCAGCTTCTGCGCGCGTTGGACGTGGGTTCTTGATCATTGAATCAAGCATTTGCGTTGCGGTGATAACCACTTTACGTGCGCGGTTACATTTTTCGATCATCATCTTCTGTGCAAAGATAACTTCTTCAGCAGGGATCTCAACACCTAGGTCACCACGAGCAACCATGATACCGTCAGAAAGCTCAAGAATTTCGTCGAAGTTATCCACGCCTTCTTGGTTTTCAATTTTAGAGATAATTTGGATATCTGCGCCGCCGTTGGCAGTAAGCAGTTCACGAATTTCACGTACATCGTCTGCTTTACGAATAAAAGAAGCCGCAACGAAATCAACGCCTTGCTCACAACCAAATTTAAGGTCTGCTTTATCTTTTTCAGAAAGCGCTGGTAGGTTAACTGAAACGTTAGGTAGGTTAACGCCTTTGTTCTCGCCCAGTGCGCCGTTGTTAAGAACTTTACATTTCACTTCAGTCTCAGTGGTGGCAATCACTTTCATTTCGATTAGGCCATCATCGACTAAAATAGTGTTGCCTGCGGCAAGATCTTTAGCAAAACCTGCGTAAGTTACAGCAACGATGTCTTTGTTACCGACAACTGAGGTATCGGTAGTAAACGTGAACTCTTGACCAGCAACGAGATCAACATCATCACCATTTTCTAGTTTGATGGTGCGAATTTCAGGACCTTTGGTATCCAATAGAATCGCGAGTTGCTTACCGGTGTTTTCCATTACCTTGCGGAAGTTCGCGATACGTGTACCGTGCTCAACGAAGTCACCGTGAGAGAAGTTAAGACGCATGACGTTCATGCCCGCATTGACTAGCTCAGTCAGTTTTTCTACAGATTCAGTTTTAGGGCCAATCGTACAAACGATTTTGGTCTTTTTCATGGAAAGTGCTCTCCGGTAAATAAATTTAAGATGAATTTAAAGGGTAATGCTTAGCCTTAAAGTGTTCTCGGTAATGGCAAGCGTCTCCGTTTGCCTCTTAGGTTTCACGAGTCTGTTTCACTCTAAAGCTGAAAGTCTTTCAACAGATTTAGTCATTTTATGACTGCTTATCTGAGGTGAAATTTCACAAACAAACCCACAACGTCTACAAATAGCCATTGTGGTTAAAAATTTACGTCAAGTTCTGTAATTTTTTTTCTTTTCGGATGCGAATTCTATCATCTAATGCTGCCAATATCACGATTTAAGACTTGTCTTAGAACAAGGTTTTAGCGCTAATTATTAATTTTTTGTATCGAAATAAATAGACTAAAATGTTTCGAAGTGATTATAATTGATTTCGAATCGAAACTTAAAAAATCAAAGCTCATGTCGAAACGAAATACCCAGCTACGAAGACACGCGATCGCCAGTTTAGTCAATCAACAAGGCGAGGTCAGTGTCGAAGCACTTTCTCAGCAGTTTTCCACCTCAGAAGTCACGATTAGAAAGGATCTTGCCTCATTAGAAACCAATGGTCTATTACTTAGGCGTTATGGTGGCGCGATCGCTTTGCCAAAAGAAGTGATGACAGATGAATTGAATGAAAAAGTTTCGGTTCGAAAGGTGGCACTAGCCAAACAAGCCGCTAAGCTGATCAGAGATCATAATCGAATTGTGATTGATAGTGGCAGTACCACGGCAGCACTGATCCAGCAGTTGAACGATAAACGTGGTTTGGTGGTTATGACTAACTCATTGCATGTCGCCAATGCCCTCAATGAGCTAGAAAGTGAGCCGACATTACTGATGACCGGTGGCACTTGGGATACCCATTCTGAATCTTTCCAGGGTCAAGTGGCGGAGTCTGTCTTGCGTTCTTACGACTTTGATCAGTTATTTATCGGCGCTGATGGTGTTGATCTTGAACGCGGTACGACCACGTTCAATGAGTTAACCGGGTTAAGTAAAGTGATGGCGGAAGTGTCACGTGAAGTGATCGTGATGATTGAATCAGAAAAGATTGGCCGAAAAATCCCCAACTTAGAGCTGGCTTGGGATTGTATTGATGTCTTAGTGACGGACAGCGATCTCAGCGACGCCTATCTCAAACAAATTGAATCGCATCGTGTGCGAGTGATTCGAGCGTAAGCATGATTATCTACTCATCAGTATATGGCTGTTAACGGGCGATCTACTGGTGGAAAAAAGATCGAAATAAATGGAGTGTGAAGATGTGTGGAATTGTTGGCGCAGTTGCGCAGCGTGATGTGGCGGAAATTTTAGTCGAAGGTTTACGTCGTTTGGAATATCGAGGCTATGATTCTGCCGGCGTTGCGGTGGTAGATAGTGAGAATACGCTTACTCGCGTACGTCGCTTAGGAAAAGTGCAAGAATTAGCGGATGCCGTCGAGCAGCAAAAAGTCATTGGCGGTACAGGCATTGCTCATACTCGCTGGGCGACTCATGGTGAACCGTCAGAAATTAATGCTCATCCACATCTCTCGGGCACGATTATCGTCGTCCATAATGGCATTATTGAAAACCACGCATCACTGCGAACCGTATTACAAGACCGTGGCTATGTCTTTGAATCACAAACCGATACCGAAGTTATTGCTCATTTGGTTGAGTGGGAGCGTCGCTCTGCAAGCACTTTGCTTGAAGCGGTACAAAAAACGGTTAAACAGCTAGAAGGCGCGTACGGTACCGTCGTGCTCGATTGCACCGATCCTAGCCGAGTTGTCGTGGCTCGTTCAGGCAGCCCGATTGTGATTGGTTTAGGTGTGGGTGAAAACTTCTTAGCTTCTGATCAATTGGCGTTACTCAATGTGACTCGCCGTTTTATGTTCCTTGAAGAGGGCGATGTTGCTGAAGTGACGCGCCGTGAGGTGAATGTTTTTACTGCCAATGGCGAGCAGGTAATGCGTGAAGTGATTGAGTCGAACGCTGAACACGATGCTGGTGATAAAGGTAAGTTTCGCCACTTTATGCAAAAAGAAATATTTGAGCAACCCACAGCGCTGATCAATACGATGGAAGGGCGCATCACTCACGATAGCGTGATCACCGAGAGTATTGGTGTCAATGCCGCGGAAATTTTAGCGCAAGTTGAGCACATCCAAATTGTCGCCTGTGGTACGTCGTACAACGCAGGTATGACGGCTCGTTACTGGTTTGAAGCTTTATCCGGCGTGAGCTGCGATGTGGAAATTGCCTCTGAATTTCGCTACCGTAAATTTGTTACTCGCCCCAATAGCCTATTAATCACCTTATCTCAATCAGGAGAAACCGCCGATACACTGGCAGCACTGCGTCTTGCGAAAGAGAAAGGTTACATGGCGGCGATGACGATTTGTAACGTCGCGGGTTCATCTTTAGTGCGCGAGTCTGATTTTGCCTTTATGACTCGTGCCGGAACGGAAATTGGTGTTGCATCAACCAAAGCCTTTACCACTCAGCTCGCCGCTCTATTAATGTTAGTCACAGCATTGGGCAAACAAAAGCAAGTGATAGATCGTGTACTAGAGACGGAGATTGTCCAAGCTCTCCATGCTCTACCAAGACAAATAGAGCAAGCCCTTGGCTGTGAAAAACAGATTGAAGCGATTGCCGAAGAGTTTGCCGATAAACACCACACGCTATTTTTAGGCCGTGGTGAGTTTTACCCTATTGCCGTTGAAGCGTCATTAAAACTCAAAGAAATCTCTTACATTCACGCAGAAGCTTATGCGGCGGGTGAGTTAAAACATGGGCCACTCGCACTGATTGATGCTGATATGCCAGTGGTAGTGGTCGCTCCAAGTAATGATTTACTTGAAAAGCTCAAATCAAACATCGAAGAAGTGCGAGCGCGTGGTGGTTTGTTGTATGTCTTTGCCGATCAAGACGCTGGTTTTGCTGAAGATGCGACGATGAAAATCATCACTATGCCGCCTGTCAGTACCATTACTGCGCCGATCTATTACACGATTCCGATGCAGTTGTTGTCTTATCACGTCGCCTTGATCAAAGGAACGGATGTTGATCAACCACGTAACCTCGCCAAAGCGGTGACAGTCGAATAATCATGCCTCGATGATGCTGAGCTGATGTAGGAGAGGAATAAAGTTTCATACTAAGTAATAGAGATTCATACTAAGTATTAAAGTATCATCCTGAAATGGCGGTAATCGACATGGTTGCTGCCATTTTTATATCATCATACCATGTGCGTCTCATGTCTCATGTCTCATGTCTCATGTTGGGTGGAGAAGTATGGATCAGAAACAATATGATAAAACGTTTGATGTTGGTAATCCGGATTCCAGAAAATTGCAGGCTGCTTTTGCTCAGGTGTGTGATATTCGAAAATTTGAAATTGAATTATATTGGAAACGAGCTGCTTATTTTTGGGCATTGATTGTGGTTGCTTTCGCAGGGTACTTTTCAATTTTATCTTCTGAAATAACTAAGGTAGAGAGTAAGTATTTTTTATCGCTTGTTGTAGCTTCAATTGGATTTGTTTTTACATTTGCATGGTTCCTGTCTTGCAGAGGAAGCAAATATTGGCAGGAAAACTGGGAAAACCATATGGATCTACTAGAAAATTCTATCACTGGTCCATTGTATAAGACCTTACTTGAAAGGCCAAAGCCAATGCCGTTCTTTGACAAATGGGTTACTGGTCCTGCGAGTATTTCTGTTTCAAAAGTTAACCAATGGGTAGCAGTATTTGTTCTTTTTTGTTGGGTGTCTCTCGTTGGTTTTTCACTATATAAATCTATTTTATCAAAATATTTCCTTATCTCTGGTGACATTATTGAATATGCTCACTATGTGGTAATTACTTTTGCTGCTATTTGCTGCTATTTGCTGCTATTTGCTGCTATTTGCTGCTTGTTAATGGTTGGGTTTGGTCGTACTCATAAGAGAGCTCAAAATCCTATAGTTATTGGCCGATATGTAAAAATAAAAGAGTGAATATTGATGTTACACTAATAGAAACGATTAGTTGGAGTATCAACACATGAGCACCAAAGAATGGGTTTATCAGAGTGAGCAAGGATTTGGTTTATATCAGGAAATGACGCTTGAGAAGAATAATGATAATCCCGCGATCATTGAGATAGCAAACCCGGTTGATTTCAGAGTCAACTATACAACCAATGCCGACGGGGAAGCGTTCGGGAAGCTTATGGCTGAAATCCCGGCTGATGTATTCGATGAAATTGCGGTTGCCTGGTGTAAACAGAGAAAATTACAAGGCGCTTTCGGCGGCCCCGTAGGGAACGAATGGGGTGGTCCAGATTGCGACTACGAGTAGGTCTGTAGCGTTCAAACCGAAGGAAAGAAGATGTACTACTTTGCTGAGGATCCCTTCTAGGTAATGTAAACCTGGAGGGTATATGAAAAAATTAAAACAGCAGTACAAACACGCTGTTGATAGAAAATCTGCGGACTATTTGTGGCATTTTTATCCCTGTATCCGAAGCGGTACTCACAAGCACTTTAGTACCAAACAAGAAAAAAGCTTTTACTTCATGCATTTGGTTGAATGTAAAGGTTATCCGGTAAAGTTTCGTGCCGCTCGTGGGAAAGCACTGGCCAATCCCTGGGACGACTATCCGGCATATGTTTATGATGTGGCAAAAAGCTGGAAGCATAACTCCAAGAGAAAGCATCAATATTACCGAGAAGGTTGATGCTATCGATCTTCACAGAAGATAAGTAATAGAGTTGCATACTCAATCCGTTGTCCTTATGCTTATTTTATCAGCATGGGATAGCGGTTTTTTATGGCAAAAAATAAATATTCGGCGTCGGAAACCCGATATGGACGCTGGCTCAAAGAAGGCCGGGGAAGTGGCCGGGGTGTTGATTATCAGCCTTGGCTGACTGTTCGGGATGTTCCTTCCGAAGGCCGTTCTCATCGCGTTTTCGGTCATAAGACACAACGAATCCATCACCTTTTTTCCGATCTGGAACTCGCCATTTTCTTTACGTTCGAATGGAACCCTCAAATTACCGATATCCGCGAACAGTTTCCTTTGGAACGCTCGGAGACTCGGCAAATCGCCAACGAAAACGGGATCAGGCATCCGGCGGATAGCGGTGTTGACCTGTATATGTCTTCCGATTTTCTGGTCAATAGCCTCAATACCAAACTGCCTAAATTTGCTATTCAAGGTAAATATGCCGAGGCGTTGCAAGATCCTCGGGTGGTTGAAAAGCTGGAAATAGAACGCCGTTACTGGGTGCTGAAGAAAATCCCGTGGTTTCTGGTCACTGAGAAAGATATTTCACCGGTGATGGTTCGAAACATCGGCTGGTTGTATCCGTCGCAACGAGATGAGCTGACCGATGAGTTATTGCTGGAAAGAACGGCTTATTATTCGGCGCAGTTCGAGTTGTCCCCAAACCGCACAGTTGTCGATCTGTGCAAGCATCTGGATGTCAGTTACCGGCTTCCGGAAGGACAGTCTCTGTATGAAATCAGGCAGCTTCTCTCTCAGCGCTGTTTCCATTTCGATATGACGACGGAATTCCATCGCCTGCTCGTCAAGGATCTCCAGCTTGAAAATATGAATCACCTGATAGGAGCTCGGCATGTTTCGAATCAATGAAGTGCTTGAGTTTGAACGGGAAAGGTTCCGGGTTCTGAGCTTGTTGGGAGATGAGCTGGTCTGGATTTCTATCGACGATCAATCGGCTTTTCCGGTATTGGTCGATACGGAAACGCTTTATCAGGGGATTGAGGATGAAACATTACTCCGGGTTGAAGATCCGTATGTTTATCTGACATTGGAAGTTCCTGAAGACGGCAGTGTCGCTCAGGTTAAACGAGACAAGAATTATGCTTTGATTCAACCGATTATCCAGTGCGAAGCATACTATCGGTCTGACCTGAGAGCGAAGGCGATCAATGCGGTGATGGCAGAGCATAAGACAACCAAGCAGACCTTGTACCGTTTGATTCGTCAATACTGGCAGCGTGGTCAGATCGCTAATGCGTTGTTGCCCGACTATAAAAACTCGGGAGGAAAAGGGAAACGTCGTCAGGCCGGGGAGAAGAAACTCGGACGTCCCAGAAAGTATATGCCTGGCGCCGGCGTTAATGTCGATGAGTTCACCGAGCGTCTGTTCCGGATAGCGATTCAAAAGTATCTGCTGAACGACAAAGGGTACACGTTTCCCTATGCACACCGCCGTTTCAAGGATATATATCAGACCTATTTCCCGGATGTCCCGGAAGCAGAGATTCCGACCAACTGGCAGATGAAGTATTTCTATCAGCGGGAATTCACTCAGGTTGATATGATCCGCAAACGGACACATCCGAAGATCTACAACAAAGACATTCGGCCACTTAAAGGTACGGCCAATCTACACGCGCTTGGTCCCGGCTCCCGGTTTGAAATCGATGCGACCATTGCCGATATCTATCTGGTCTCGGATAGCAACCGGAGCTGGATTGTCGGACGCCCGGTTGTTTATGTCGTTGTCGATGTATTCAGTCGCTTGATCGCCGGACTGTATATCGGTTTTGAAAATCCGTCTTATGTAGCAGCGATTCAGGCACTGCAAACGGCAATGATGGACAAGGTTGCTCTCTGTCATCAATATGGGATCGAGATTGAAGCGCAGGACTGGCCAGTCATTGGGTTACCGGATGCAATCCTTGCCGATCGGGGAGAGTTGCTTGGCAGTCAGATTGAAAGTCTTGAGAAAAGCTTTTCGGTCAGAGTGGAAAATACCCCGCCTTATCGTGGCGATGCGAAAGGGATCGTCGAGCGGAATTTCAAAACCATACAGGCCGATTTTACGCCGTTTGCTCCCGGTGTTGTGACAGGAACGACGGTAAAGAAACGGGGCGGCAGAGATTACCGTCTGGATGCAAAGCTATCCATCTCGGACTTTAAAGAAATCATCCTCTCTTCCATTCTGTACCACAACCAGTTTGCCGTGTTGAGTAAGTATGACCGTTCCGACGATATACCGGTGGATTTGCCTTCGGTGCCGATCGAACTCTGGCGTTGGGGAATTCAGCATCGGACTGGTCGTTTGCGTGCTGCGCCGGAAAGAGAGTTGAGACTGAGTTTGCTGCCTCGAGCAAGAGCGACGATTTCTCCCTTGGGTATTTGCCTGTTCGGTCTCTATTACACTTGTGCTGAAGCAATGAGTGCCGGATGGATGCACCGAGGCAAAGCGACGTCTCGCCCGGAGAAAGTAACGGTAGCCTACGATCCGAATATTGCCGATGAGATCTATCTTTTCCCGGTGGAAGGGAAAAGTGAATTCTGGGTGGGTAAGCTTTCTGATCGTTCGCGTGAATTTATTCACTGTTCTTTCTGGGAAGTCTGGCAGATACAGACTCGTCAGAAGTCAGTGACGGCGACATCAAAAGTGGTTTCGGATGAGAAAAAACGGGCGCATGAACGTCGGGTGATCGACAAGATTCAGCAGGCCGAAGCAAGAAGTCCGGATGTTTCCGAGTTTTCTAAGTCTGAACGAATTGCAGCGATCCGGCCAAACAGAAAAGCTGAATTGGAGAGTGAGAGGGAAGACCGGAAACCGACTGAACCGAGTCAACCTCGGGAACGTGCCGATGTCGTTTACTTGCCGGGTGTCGAGGAAGAAGATTACCAGTATCCCAGCTTTGTCAGTGAGCTGTTTGACGATGAGGACGATCAGGAATGAGTTTACCTGACAAATACGTGACGGCAGTTTATCGGGATACGGGCAACCCATCTTATCGGGGAAATCCGTTCATTGAGGCTTTACCGCCGTTGATGGAGCTGAAGCAGCTTAAAAAGGGACTTGAGGGAACGGTGAGCTTCTCGCCGGAAAATACGTTGCTGCCACCTCGTCAACGTGCGCATAGGGTTGCTTCGCTGTTGGATGATTTCTTTCAGCCATTGGCGCAGCATGTACTGTTGGAAGAGCGGATCTCAATTATGATCCGCCGTGGTTATGTCGGGAGAAATCTTCAGGACGGTTCACTCAACAAACATCTGCAAAACGGCTATGAGCGGATCATGTCCGGTGATATGACGAGTTTCAAGTTTCAGGATGCTCGTTCGACGGCCAGTTGTTTGTCATTGATCGGATGTTCTGGGAGTGGCAAAAGCTCGACGTTATCCCGCATTCTTGCCACCTATCCTCAGGTGATTTATCACGAGCAGCATAATTTCTTTCAGATTGCCTATCTGAAAATCGAATGTCCGAATAACGGCTCTCTCAAGAGCTTGTGTCTTAACTTTTTCCGGGAAGTTGATCGGGTACTCGGAACCAACTATGAATCGACTTATGGCCTCAAGCGACACGGTATTCCGACGTTGCTGGCATTGATGAGCCAGGTTGCCAATCATCGGGCAATCGGCGTTCTCGTCATCGATGAAATTCAGCGGCTCAGTATTCGTCGTTCCGGCGGGCGCGAGCAGATGCTGGAGTTTTTCGTCGAACTGGTCAACACCGTCGGGGTTCCGGCTGTTTTGATTGGAACACCGAAGGCCCGGCCAATCTTTGAGGTTGAGCTTCAGTCGGCAAGACGAAGTACCGGGCTCGGCTCTCTGTACTGGCAGCCGATGCCGCAATTTTCAGAGCAGCCGAACAGTAAAAGCGAGTGGGAGGCTTTCACCAATAAGTTATGGCGTTATCAGTGGTTGCAACGGCGGTATGAGGTTCTGAGCGAAGAGATCCGTGACTGTTGGTATGAACTCTCTCAGGGCGTACTCGATATTGTGGTGAAACTGTTTGTGCTTGCCCAGCTCCGGGCAATCGCGAGCGGGCTGGAACGCATTACGGTGAAGCTGTTGCGGGCTGTATACAATGATGAGTTAAAGCCGGTTCATCCGATGCTGGATGCCATGCGTCGGGGTGATCCGGAAATGGTTTCCCGCTATTCGGATTTGAGAGTGGAAGATATCGATAAACGGCTGCTGACGCTACATCGTAAGATTATTCAATTGCCTGAAGAAGCCGAGCTTCCGTTCAATCGGAATCAACAGGCAATGCGACTTTATCAGATGTTGATCCAGATGGATTGTCAGTCCGAATTGCTGATCCCGCTGGTTGAGAAAGTCTTTCAGGAGAAGCCGGATCTGACATTGCGGGAGATGATGCCGTTGGTTCTGGCTTGGTATGACGAGCGGCCAAAGCCGGTTGCTACACCACCCAAAGCAAATAAGGTGAATCCGGTCAAATCCAAAGATTGGCATACGTTGGAAAGTCAGGACTTACGCTATTTATATGCTCAGAAAGATCAGGCGACGATGTATCAGACCGTGCGGGATCATGGCTTAATGCTGGATTTGCAGCATCCGGACAAATGGGCGGTGTAGATGCTCGGATTGCCATGTCCCTATCCTGAAGAATTGATTTATAGCCTGCTGGCAAGAGCAGGACTTCACTATGGTATCGAATCACCGAAAGCGTTGCTGGATGAAATCTATGGTGATCGGCGAGTTGTTGCGACCATTGACTTACCTTGTCGTCTTGCTCAAATCGCAGCGCATTATCCTGAAGCATTAAGCTTGGATGTTGTCTCTCTTATCTATCGGCACACACTGTTTCCACTCTATGCGCCGTTCATTGAGGAATCGAAACGGCAGTCCGGGATCAGATGGATGTCGGGAGCATCGAAAGGTGCTATTCATGCAGCTTTCGGTTTGGTGGCTTCGCGAGTTAAAGCACTGCGCACGCTTCATTATTGTCCTCAGTGCGTTGCCGAACAGGCCCGTCATTGCGGAGAAATCTACTGGCAACGTCTCTGGCAGGTTAGTGGTGCAGATATCTGCCCCGAACATGGGGTTGCTTTGCGAGTCTCCGGAACGGTGCTTCATCAACACCGACATGCCTATTTGATACCCGAAGTTCATTCGGAGGATCGGGACTGCGAAGTCTACCGGCCCGAATCTGAGGCCGTGACAAGATTTGCTTCAGCATTATTGTCTCTTCATCCTCAGGTTTCTCCGACATGCTATCAATGGAGCTGTTTTTACCTGGACTTGGCTCATTCGGCAGATTGCCGACGGGGAAGCCATGTTTTACATCAGGATGTAACAGCCAGAGTTAACCGGTATTGGTCGCCTCAATGGCTGGAGAAGCATGGTTTGGCACTGACGAGCAGCGATACATCCTGGAGCCGGGCCATACTGAGGAAACATCGCAAGTCGTTCAGTTTCCTACAGCATCTGGTCATGATCACGGCGTTGTCGGGAGAAGAACCTCATCCTGAATCGGTCTTGGTTCTGGTGAAACAGTATCAGCTCAAACCTCAATTGATTGTTTCGACTTACCGACAGGAAGAAGCCAATATCCGCGAACGGCGCAAAGACTGGTTGATTCGGCTGAAGACAGATGGCTGTCAACGGGCCAGAAAACACCATAGTGGTGCTTTGTATGCGTGGTTGTATCGTCATGATCGAACATGGTTGCTCAGAATCAACCGGCGTTACCAGCGTTCCCATGTAACAGTAAATCAACGGGTTGACTGGCAACTCCGGGATAAAGTTTGTGTGCGCCAATTGATGAGGCTGTTACCGGATGTCCGGGATGATTTAACTGTTCCCCGGTTGTCGCGTGCGTATTACATCCATCGTTCGAAAATGGTGGCCAGTTTGCTGGAAAAACATTTGGACAAACTGCCCCGTACCAGGTTGTTTCTGAATGGGTATACCGAATCGGTTGGTGAGTATCAGATTCGGCGATTGACGAATGCGGCGTTGTCTTTGTCCCGGCAGCAACGCCCTTGGATGCGTTGGCGGTTGCTGCGTTCTGCCGGTCTCAGCGAAGAACGGTTAACACCTCTGGCAGGTTGGTTTCTAAAAGGAGTAACGGAAGGTCTATGGGAGAATATCGATTTCAACATATCCCCGAAGATGCGGTAGTGCTCGGGGTCGGATCGCTCTTTCGTAAAAAGCGGAATAAATACTGGGGAATCAATCTGACGTTATCGAAGAAGTCAGAGCGGCCTTCGGTCAGTATCACCGGTGCGCCGTTGATCCGCCGTTTTAAACCGCTCAGTTCGCTACAGAATGATATTGCTAAAGGGAAACGCCTGTCGTTTACGATAGAAGATGCAACATTGTGGCAAAGAAAACCGCTCTCCGAGTGTGCGGCGATTCAGGCGATGAATTCGGTCGCAAACCGGGAACAATGGTGTTTTGAGATCATTCTGCCGGATGGGAAACAGCTTTATCTGCCTCAGTTCGAACTGGCCCGTGTTTTGTTTTTTCACGACAACTATCTGTCGCGTATCAGTTTGGAGCATGATGTGCTTTCCTCTGATTTCAATGTCCTAGAGGATGATGAAAAATGGCGGATCGACGTGATGCCGACGGCAACTTATCCGCTGGAGTCGTTTAACGATGATCGATGCCGGCGGTTTCTGAGCTGGATATTAATCGATCCTGAAGCTAGGTATTCTTTCGAAAGTATTCACCGACAAATGATGCAAGAGCATCGGGTTCAGGGGCAATATCAGCTCTGGGACTTTTCGTTTCAGCCATCATCTTTGGCCGGAACCCGATTGCAGGTGACCGGTTGGGATGATAGAAAAACGAATAGCTTTTTTGTCTGGGAAATTCTCCGGGTAGATGACTTGCCGTCAGCGATGCCGGAGGAGATTGATTTTCATCATCCGGACTTCGAACGACAAGTCAGTGGCAAAGGTGGCGGAAGTTATGGCCGGTCAGCAGAACGTCCCGATGAACACCTGTTGAATGATTTGGAAAGTGCCAGTCTGGATGTGAGCCGAATGGCTCTGGAATCTGATATGGTTTACCTGTCCTTCAAAACAGGCTTCAAGACCAACCGCTTACCATCCAAAGTTAAAATAACGCCTCACGGCAAGCTGGATGATGAACAGCCCGGTCAGGCTTCATCCGAACTCTCTCCCAATGACGGCGATGTAACCGGAACGATGCCGGGAGCAGAATGGAGCATCGTCGATGACCAAACCGATGACGCACATTTGTATGAGAATAAGTTTGCCTGTTTCTTGCAGATGATCGACTTACTTGAAACAGAACATTGTTGTCAGGTTCGACGCTACCCTTTAAGAAAGCTGCCCAAATTGCCGCGTTGTAAAAAGCATATGTTGGCGGATGATGCGAATCCTCGATGCATTGCCGTTATTAAAGTTACGCATCAGGCACAGATCTACCATATCCTCGAAGTGGATACCTCGGATGCTGAGAAGTCATTGTCTACCATGATTGTCAGGCTGAAAGATGCTTCACGATTGGAGGAACAGGTAATCGAACTGGAAAAACAGTTGGTTAGAGGATCGTTGCGTTGGCCTAAAAGTTATCTGGATGAAATCTGTGGTGAAGGCAATTTCTCTGGAGTGAATCATCCGAAGTCCAAGCATCGAGGGAAGATTGATCCGGCTGATGTTGGTGTCTGGGCAATGAGATTTTACAGTTGGTTTTCTTAAAGCACTAATAACGTCACTTTTAGAAAAATAATATTAGTTTATTATGCAACTTACTGAATTGACATGGAATGGAAACTATATGGAAAAAGTTCAGCTAGTACCAGCCAAAAGGTTCTTCGTTGAGATGCTTACGAGGGATATCGAATTGATTGACGCTATATTGGATCTTGTCGACAACAGCCTCGATGGAGCGATGCGTATACTAAATGGCGACAATTCTGGTCCTAAGCCATACGAAGGTTTTGAAGTCGATATTTCCTTCGACGAAGAACATTTTATTATATCCGACAATTGCGGAGGAATCCCTAGACAGGTTGCTCTCGATTCTGCATTCCGGATGGGACGGCACGATAGTGAACGAGATAAAGATCTTCCCACTGTAGGTGTATACGGCATCGGAATGAAAAGGGCTATTTTTAAAATGGGCGAAGATGCCTCAGTTTTCTGCAATACAGAAAATGGTTGTTATAGAGTCGAAATATCGAAAGATTGGATGATGAATGACAGTCTTTGGGAGTTGCCTTTAATTGACCTTGAGGATTGTGGCGAAAAGTTTGGGACTAAGATAGAAGTCAAACAGCTCAGGAACGGTATCAAACTGCAGTTCGGCAACCAAGATTTTATCGACAGTTTATATAAGGTTATTTCGACCCATTTTTCTTACATCATTTCCAAGGGATTGAATGTCAAAATCAATGGCGATCGCATCGAGCCGGATATTTCGATAACCCGTTTTGCAAAAGACTTTTCAAACAAAAAAGATTCGATCGCCCCATATGTTTATAAAAACAATATCGACGGTGTCGACGTGGAAGTGGCTATCGGGTTCTACCGTTCGCTCGGTACTGATGAGGAAGAGCAAGATGAAAAAGATGGCAAGTCGGTAAGCACAAATGCTGGAATCACTATTATTTGCAACGACAGGGTCGTGCTTCACAACGATAAGACGCACGTAACTGGCTGGGGGGAAGCAGGAGTTCCTCGATATCATACACAATTTATCGGGATTTCAGGGGTTGTTATTTTTCAATCCAATACACCGGCAAAGTTACCTTTGAAAACGACCAAGCGTGGTGTAGACAGTAGCACACAGATTTATGCGGTTGTTAAGGATAAGGTTAGAGAAGGGATAAAAATCTTTACGGATTTCACAAACAAATGGAAAAAAAGTTCAAAAAGTGAGCTTTCTAAACACTTTCGCATGGAAGAAACCGAGTCGGCGCCCAGCATTACCTTATCTAAAAAAGTAAGGACAGAGGACTGGAGTAATGTCCGTAGAGATGGAGGGCAGGTATTCAAGCCTAAGCTTCCGCTACCGAAGGAAACGGATCCCACTGAGCGAGTCGTATTTACGAAGAAAAGGAGTGAAATTCGGGCTGTATCCGAGTACTTGTTTGATGATGTGCGTCCAACAACATTCGTTGGGGAGTATTGTTTCGATCAGATTCTTAAAAAGGTGTGATATGTCGACAGGAACTTCTATACCATATCATCTTAGGCCCAATAAGGCTGTGGAACGGGGGCTATTCATCCAGTCTCTCCGCAAAATAAACAAATATCTTAATATATCGGATTATCGCTATATAGGATTCGGGGGCCCCTTTTTAGAGGATTTTAAAGCACTGCATCACGAGTTAAAGATCTCCGATATGGTGTGCATTGAGGTTAATGAGAACGTAAGAAGGAGACAACAGTTCAACAAACCACTTTCGTGCATAGATTTTTTAGATAGGGCATGCTCTGCTAAAGATTTTATAAACGAGCATGATTTTGATAAGAAGTCCATCGTATGGCTCGATTTTGTATCTTTCAAAGATTTGAGTCATCAGTTGTCAGATGTAAGCCGTTTGGTGAGTAATCTATGCCATGGTGACATTTTTAAGGTGACATTAAACGCGAATTCAGCGAATTTAGGAAATATAGATGATGAAGTAAAGCAGCATGAGTACCGACTAGGAAAATTCAAAGAATTGATAACGTCAGAATACGAACCTCATGGCTTAACGGAAGAATCTATGTATTCGAAGGCATTTCCAAGTACCCTTCTGAAATCATTGAGTAGGGCTGTATCGAAAGGTATGGTTTCTAGCTCTCAGTTAGAGGTCGTTCCAATAAGTGCTTTTGTATATGAAGATGGTCAAAAAATGATAACTGCCACAGGGATAGTGCTCGAAAAAAGTAAGATAGAGGACTTTCTCGAACATACACACATTCGTGTTTGGCCATATTATTCAAGTGGTTGGGAACAGCCCAAAAACATTACTTTACCAGCTTTATCGGCTAGAGAGCGACTCCAGGTCGAGCAGATGTTACCCGATGGAACCTACGAAGAAATAAGGGATTGTTTGGGATTTTATATAGGTTCAAATGAACGCTCTGCAAAAGAACAGTTGGAGAACTTTATGTCCTACTATCGTTCATTTCCTTGGTTTGGCAAAGTTGCATTGTAGTAATAACGTTCAATTACACTAATTCAAGGGCGTTTGGATTTAGCGGTCGCTTCTATCAGATTTTTTTGCGATAATATTCTGATAGAATATTTTTGGAAAAAGCGTAAGTAATGATGAAATCAAATCCTAGAATAGTTGATTTATTCTGCGGCTGTGGCGGTTTTGGTCTTGGTGCCGAACTGGCTGGGTTCAAAACTATAGCAGCGATAGATATAGATCCAACCCTACAATCTGCATACAAAAAGAATTTTCCCGAAACTCATGTATTGAATGGTGATTTATCTCAGTTGAATGAGGAATCTTGGCGAATGATATTGAATGGTATCGAAGTGGATGGTGTCATTGGTGGCCCACCGTGTCAAGGTTACAGTCGTATGGGTAAGTCAGATAAAGAAGACCCCAGAAGGACTCTACTGGGACACTTTTTTAGAAACGTCAATATTATTAACCCCAGTTTTTTTATCATGGAAAACGTCGAAGGGTTGATGGATGAGCGGAATGTTTACGAGTTGGAAAATGCGCTACAGACCCTAGACAAAAAGTACAAGGTTCTAAAGCCTATGATCGTAGATGCTTCCCTATATGGAGCTCCAACCAAAAGGAAAAGAGTCATACTAATTGGGTACGATCCTAAGAGACTAAGTTCACTGACAATTGACGACTTTCAGCCCCAAAATGGATTAAAAACCACAGTGCGTGATGCGATTTCGGATTTGGCTCAGCCCATAGTTCAAAATAAAGACAAAGAAGACTTCGGTTGGGAAGTGTATCCTGAAAATAATGAACTATCTGTTTATGCGCAGAGGATGAGAACTCTGCCAAATAAAAGCTTGGGTTGGGGCGAATCTCTTGAGAAGTTGAGCAATGGATTCGTTAGTGGTTATTTTGATACAAAGCATACGGCTGCTGTGAAAAAGCGTTATGCAGAAACCGAGCCTGGAATGGTTGATAAGGTAAGTAGAGCTAAAAAATTGGCTTGGGATGGTTTATGTCCGACTCTTAGAGCTGGAACAGGATCGGATAAGGGGAGCCATCAAGCTGTACGCCCACTTCACCCAAGTCATTCCAGAGTCATAACTGTCCGAGAAGCGGCAAGACTTCAAGGTTTTCCCGATTGGTTTGTTTTTCACCCTACAAAATGGCATAGTTTCAGAATGATCGGTAATAGTGTATCACCAATAGTATCGGAAGCTATTTTAAGCAAAATAAAGCAAAAGCTCGATGAGAAAAATTCTTCGAGAAAGGTCGTGTAATTCCAATAAATAGGAAAGTCGGATGTCACAAGTAGAAAATACCGATGAAGTAATAATAAATACAGGTATTGAACCATCATTTCTAGCTGAAACGCTTACCACCGATATTGAACTTACTGATGCGTTGTTTGATTTGATTGACAATTCTATAGATGCCGCTAGGGATCAGATTTTATTGCAAGATAATGTGAAGTCCGACAGCTATGGGCTTCCGGTAGATTACTCGGGCTACCATATTCGGCTAAGGTTTTCTGCTAATAGTATAACTGTCAAAGATAACTGTGCTGGATTTGATGAAGATACACTGACTAATTCGGCGTTTATCACCGGAAGGAGGTCAAATCATCAGTTTGGTATTGGGCATTATGGCTTGGGATTGAAAAGAGCTTTACTGAAAGTGGGAAGCCGCTTTGGTTTGGTAACGGATAATGGGATAGCAAGATACAGAGCTATCTTCAATTCATCATCTTTCTCTGGGAGCGAAAAAAACCAGATCCCAGCTAGAAGGTATCCAACAAAAAATAAACCATTTTCACTATTTACGGTCTCTGATTTGTTTACTGACATTAGGTATCAGATAGCGGATCCGGCTTGGTTCGAATATGCAACTAAAAAGTTAGGGGTGCGATATGGAATCTTCATTCAAAAAGGCTTACAAATAACCATAGTGAATAGCACTTTAGATGGTCGAATTATTCATCGGGTTGAAAGTTCAATTCCAAATGTGAGAAAAGGTAAGCCTTTAACTCCATTTAGTGACCGAATGAATAATATTGACGGTTTAGATGTATATTTTAATGTCGGCGTTCACGAAAAATATAAATTTGCAGGCGAAGAAGATCATGATACAAAAAAGAATGGGTTAATAAGTGAAGCGTACGGATTGTATTTTATAAGTAATGACCGAGTCATTATCGATGCTAGCACAGATAAAAAGCATGGTTTCACTACATCATGGCACAACGAATACAGCGGTTTCATTTGTCTCATTAGGATGATTGGTAATGACCCTGGTAAGCTTCCATGGAATACAGCAAAAACGGAACTTAAACTAGGCTCCTCAGCTTTCATCAGAATTAGAGAAAAAGTTGAGCAAGTTGCTAAAGAGTACCGTTCAAGATCAAAAGCTCTAATTAATATCTGGAAAGATATAAGAAACGATTCATCCATTGAAATGGATGAGCGAAAAGTGGTTTTTGCTGAGCGAACAGGGCTTACTTTTAGCAAGCTACCGAAAAATGCTAGTAAAGCAGTAGAGAAAGACCAAACTAAGATCAAATCGAAGAACACCCCGTTGAAGGCAGGAGAAAAACCTAAAACAACAGCCGTTGAAGCAAACGATATCAAAAAACGAGCAGAAAACAACAAAGGAAATCATACTCAGCACTGGATTACTTTACTCCCTGCCAGATTTCCAATTTCTGAAGATCATGAAGTTTTAGACAATTTGATTATCGAGTCTATTTCCCTTGAAATGCGTAGTGCACCACATGCGAGCTCTATGCTGTATAGATCATTGTTGGAAACCGCATCGAGAAGGTTTGTTAAAAGTCGCAACTTGTTCGTTGATATAAAAGATTATTATTATTCTAGGGGGGAGGGGAAGCGGAAAAATCATTCGGAAGAGTATAGGAAAAATCAATCGGTTGATTTAAATATGGTTGCTGATTGGTTGGTTGTGCAGAGCGACATCTTTCCACCTGAAGAGAGAAATGAATTGAAGGTAGCAGCGAAGAAAATGAAAGGGCATATCAAAATACTGAATGGGATAGTTCATGGCCTTCAGCCTACCAATGATTCTCAGTTGTCTATTATTCGGAATGATACGATACAGATGCTCCGCTTCTTGGTTAGCTAATAAAATACTAAATTGATATCAGCTCAGTTTAACATTGCATAAGTTCTGAACCTTCTGATTATATTGGATATAGTTAGTTAGAAAACAGAGTTGATATTATGAAACTTTATTACTCATAATAAACAATAAATAGAGATTTTATTTATATTCAGTATGATACTTTATTTTTCAAGTACGCTAAAGTCATGCAGCAATACAAGGCATACAGCGCCTGCGAGTATGAGACTTTTTTACCTTCCTACAGCTGAGGTAGGAGAAGAATAAAGTCTCATACTTAGTATTAGTATCATACAAAAATGGCAGCGTTCACATCGGTACGCTGCCATTTTTAAAACGTTTATGCCCCAAAATGAGCTGAGACCAACGTCGAAGTGGATAATAGAGTTGAAGATTTTAAAATACTTAATCTAATGGAAGGTAAGATCTTACTCCTACGGCTATTGATAGCATCAAGGTGGGAGGCTGTTCATTGCTTTACTGCAAAATTAATAGTTCAACTTGCGCCATATAGGTTCTTAATCGTCTGCCTCAACCATACGATTTTAGGATTCTGATTATTACGTTTGTGCCAAATCATAGTAAACGGAATCAGTAGTTTATGCTGACAATCTTCCGTAATCGGGATAGGCAACGCCAGCAAATTAGGGTGAAGTTGCTCGCAGTACCGCTGACAATACTTTGGTGCCGTAGTTAACATTTGATGGCCGGGCTTTTCGGCAACAAACAAAGCTTGTTCGAAACTCGCCATTGTTAATCTAACATTTCGGGTGTACCCCTGCTCAGCCAAGAGCTCATCCAATGCCCAACTGTCATTTTTCTCCCATGTAACATTGATATGGGCATAGCTTAAGAAAGTATCTAAATTCCACTCTTGCTTGAGCGCTGGATGGTCTTTTCGGATATACACCATAGGCAGGTCGGAAAATAGAACTTCAAAATTGATGAAATATGGCAGCAGTTCTAGCGACTCCTTAGAGCGAGGATGGCTCTCACGCCCCGTAAAACCGATATCCACTTCACCGCGCGTAATCGCGTCTAATGAATCGTAATCCCAATTGTGATACTTCACTTTAGAATCGGGATACGTGTCATGAATTCGTTTAGTCAGTTCATCCACCATAATGAGTGACAATGGCGACTCGACGCCAAGGTGAAACTTCACACCACTCGGCGCATCATCACCGCGTCGCGATGCAATCTGATTACCGATTTGCATCCAGTCTGACAAGCTTTCTTGCATGCTCGTTGCAAGCGTTGTTGGTTTAAGTCCCAGCGGTGTGTTCACAAATAAAGGGTCGTCAAACCAATCACGTAATTTAGCCAGTGACTTACTCACCGATGAGGGGGTTACATTCAGTTTTTTCGCCGTTTTCGTGACACTTTGCTCTTGCAAGAGCAACTGCAGAGTGAGCAATAAATTGAGATCAAGTCGGGCAAGAGATTTCTTCATGAAGCTCACTAACGTTATGATTTGGAAATAATAATATTATAGAGAGTCCAATAACTCCACTAGCAACCAACGCTATCATTAACATCATCACGGCCGACACACCTAACGTTGCCATGAACCAAATATAAAATGCAGACCAAGAAACCTGTCCTATGCCAAGCATAGAGCTTGCCAGTCCAGCTTTGCGAGAGAACTGACTTAACGCCTGACTCATCGCCACGCCAAATCCCATTGAAAAACTCATGCTGACCAAAATAAATCCTACCATATAGAGTGTCGAACTATCGCTATTCAAGTGAGCCGCAAGAATAACGATAGCCGACAGCAAACTGGAGATTTGTGCTGCGAACATTAATGTGGTTTGTTTGAAGTAAGACAGAGCAAATGGCACTGAAAACGATGTTGTCATACCTACTATCGCGAGTAGTGCCATTGCCGTTGAGTATTCACTTCGAGTAAAGCCAAGTAAATCCATTATGATCATTGGTGATGTATTTACATAAGAGAGAATCGCGGTGACGCCTAAAGAAGTATAAATAACGCGCGAGATAAAAAAGCGGTTACACAGAGATTCGTTCGAGCCTTCACTAACAACTAAAACGGTGCATTTGGCTTTCGGCAAGGTTTCTTTCAAGACAAAGCAAGCAATTAAACCTATCGCAACACCCATCATCGTCATGGCGGTGAATAACACGGGCCACGGAAACTTAATCATGATCAGATTACCGATAACAGGTGCTAGCACGGGAATAGAACAAGTTATGCCATTAAGCATTGAAAGCACTTTAGCGCGCTTTTGATCATCTAAGGTATCACGCAAAATAGCGAAGGCCACAACATAGCAACATGCCGCTCCAACGCCTTGGAAGAATCGCATAACTAGGAAGCTATCACTGGTTTCAGCTGAACCCGCCAACGTCGAAGCAAGCGAGAAGATCACTGCCCCACACATGGCGACAGGTTTACGGCCAAAACGGTCAGCAACTCGTCCTACAAACACCATAGTAGAAGCCATACCCGCAAGATAAACAGAAAAGGCGATATGAAGTTGGGATTCACTTGCAGAAAGATCGTTGGCAATTTGTGGCAAGGCAACCAAATAGAGATCGATGGCAGTGGGATAGAGCAGCACAAAGGCAAAGCTGCATAGCAGATATCGGGATACATTAGCCGCAGGTTTCATGGTGGTCTCGTAAGTGGTTGGGTTTACGAGGATAATATGAGACATCTCTGAACTTGGCGCGTTACCTTTATGACAACAGGTATTTCCATTTACTACATTAGTAAATGAAATGTATGGGTATGTCAGGAGTTAACGTTGATAAGGCTCCTGTGAGCCTGTTTTTCATACATGCTTGATTTTTCCTTGAGCTACTACGCGATTGCTATAATCCTAATACGGGGTTGCTAATTTGTTAAAAATTCAAAAACACTTTTGTCGAGTAGACGACACCTGTTACCAAGTGTCGTCCCTCTAAGAACCCAGCGTGCAACTTTCACCGCACTAGGCTCAAGCCTTCACAAAGGCACCTGATGGCACCCAGCAACTTATAAAGCAGCGAGAGCAGGCTCATGCCAAGAGTTACGGCATGGCTTCTTTGATTTTCTCTTAGTCAAGTATTCTTGGTATTGAGGATCAAAAGGCGTAGCGGCACTCCTGATTTTCACATGTCTCTCTATTGGCACCTTAGCTATTTGGAACAGATTGAACTGACAATCCATATTCATGATCTTCTGCCAACCGTGAAATTGCCATTGACCTTGACGGTTGATGAAGTATTTAAGGGCGATCCAAGTTCTAGATTTTGTTGGATGACGCCTTTTAGCCCAGTGCCATAACGTATGGAATAGCTTGTGACCTACATATCCGAATACCTGTTTTGCAACGCAGTGTCGATAGTAATTCGACCAACCCCTGAGTTTCGGATTTATCAACTTGATTAAATCGTTAACGGGGATGGTTGCGTGCTTCTTGATGAGTTCGCGCAAGTTACTCAAGAGCATCAAAGTGTTGGATTTACTCGGTTTAATGAGCAGTTTTCCTTTGTACTTCCTATGATTAAAACCTAGGAAGTCAAAACCACGGCTGATGTGGGTAATGTGCGTTTTCTCTTCGGAGAGTGTTAAGCCTCTTTCCGCTAAGAACTCAGCGATCAACGGTTTGATATCGTTCTCCAGCACTTCCTTTGAAGCACAGGTGACGACGAAATCGTCGGCGTATCCAATAAAATTGGCTCTAGCACCCTTTTTGAGTGCGGTAGACTTTATGCGTTGCTCAAGTCCTGCAAGAGTCATTAGCATCAAGGTCGGAGATATGACCCCACCTTGTGGTGTTCCCTCGTCAGTACGGTAGAACAGCCCTTTGTCCATAAAACCAGACTTTAACCATTGTTCCAACATGCGTTTATCTACGGCAATGTTGTCCATAAGCCATTGATGCCCGATTTTATCGAAACAAGATTTGATGTCTCCCTCAAGAACCCATTGAGCAGATCGTTTCATAGCCAAGCACTTAAAACACTGAGCGATAGCATCGGCAGTGCTGCGGTTTGGTCTGAATCCATAGCTGTTAGGGTCGGCAAGTGCTTCTGATACTGGCTCCAGTGCAAGAAGATGAAGTGCTTGCTGCGCTCTATCGACCATGCAGGGGATACCAAGTGGTCTGAGCTTGCCGTTTTTCTTGGGAATGTAGATACGCTTGAGCGGTTTGGCTTGGTAAGCTTTTCTGCTCAATTGATTGACTGCTTTCATACGGCGCGTGTCTGTGTTCCAGATAACGCCGTCTATTCCAGGCGTTTTACTGCCTTTATTTTGTGATACCCGCTTAACAGCAAGAAGTTTTGCCGAACGCGAGTGAGTCAGTATCCACTGCAACGCTTTCGCTTTGCCGTGTTTACCTTCTCGTGTTGCCTTTGCAATACGCATCTGAAGCTTTAAAACATGGGATTCAACGGCTTTCCAGTTTATGGATTGCCATTGAGCACTGTCAGGAGAGGAACTAATCTCTTTTGAAATCATCATTTGCATTTCTCCTTGAATAAAGTTCTTCAAATTATCTTGCAACGGAAGACCAGTCGGAAGTCAGCCCACTTTCGTGCCAGACATTTGCCTATATCTGCATCGTTACAATGCAGCCTTCGCTTTTTCCAACATCCTCTACCTGCATCACTATCGGTCACAGAGACTTTCCCAGAGGGAGTGATACAGGCTTACCGTGTTCCGTATGTCGCGCAATGTCAGTTTAGATGCCCGCTATGGTGCGGAGAGTTCAACGATCACGAAAGAGCATGGGGCAATCTCTTTCCAACTCTCGTGCCTTTTGGCTACAGCGTATTAACCACTTCCGCTGTTTCGAAGGATAACGCACCTTACGCGGATTCACTTGTGTTCATCATGCTGACTACCTAGCACTCACCCGACTTGTGGTTATCAGGAGGATCGTCCTCTCACGATTTAGATCCCGATCGGCAACTACCAACCTTCGTTACATTGTCAGAGCCGCTACTTTATTCAGGCTCCTAGGTTCATCTGGTGATACAGATGGTTCACTCGTTTAGCGGTGAACAGCGCTTCATACGACTTCACGTCGCACGCCCCATTTCTTCTTAGAGTATTTGCCCCAAGTAAAGTGCTGATTCCCAGCTCGCATTAGGAAATATTATCCAAAATTGTCATTTCTAAAATTATCTAGTCACTCAAACAACCGATGGAGGTGGAGCATGGTGACTACTAATAAACAGAGAAGACACTTAGGACAAAAGAAACCATTTAAACTCGAAGATATCTGGCGGATCCGCACACGCCTTGAGATAGAGGGCAATTTGATGGAACTGGCGCTTTTANGTGAACAGCGCTTCATACGACTTCACGTCGCACGCCCCATTTCTTCTTAGAGTATTTGCCCCAAGTAAAGTGCTGATTCCCAGCTCGCATTAGGAAATATTATCCAAAATTGTCATTTCTAAAATTATCTAGTCACTCAAACAACCGATGGAGGTGGAGCATGGTGACTACTAATAAACAGAGAAGACACTTAGGACAAAAGAAACCATTTAAACTCGAAGATATCTGGCGGATCCGCACACGCCTTGAGATAGAGGGCAATTTGATGGAACTGGCGCTTTTAAATCTCGCGATTGACAGTAAACTCCGGTCTTGTGACTTACTTAGAATTAGAGTTTGCGACATTTCGTCGACAGGCATCATTCATCCCAGAATTCTGTTCACGCAAAGCAAAACGCAACGGGATGTTCAGTTTGAGATAACAGCAAAAACTCAACACGCACTTAGCCAGTGGTTGTTTGTCAGTCAACTTTCCCCGCAGGACTTTATCTTTCCCAGTCCCAGAAAAACTGGGGTGCCAATGAGCTACTCCTTCTATGCCCACATCATAAAAAAGTGGGCAACGACACTTGGACTTGACGCTGCGCAGTATGGGACCCACTCCATGCGGAGGACTAAGGCAACACTGATCTATGCGAGAACAAAAAATATCAGGGCGGTACAGCTACTTTTAGGGCATGTGAAACTTGATAACACCATTCGCTATCTCGGTGTCGAGATCGAAGATGCGCTCAAAATTTCTGAAGATACAGATATATAGAGATGTGGTTGATATAATCCGTTTTGAATATATTGATTAGCTAAAAGCTGTATAAACGATACAACGTGAAAATTGCCTGTGCCTCTTTGGGTTGCAGGCGATTTCTTTCTACTGGAGAAGATGAATTGGAACTTCTCCCACTGAAACGCCCCTTCGGTTTGTGGGGCGCTCGCTTACCAGCAAAATCTGTGTGGATATTCAAAGAGGTGTCAGCGAGATATGCAAGCTAGAGCAACTTCCAGCTCGCTGATTATTACATCAACTGGCTCCAAACCGACGCTTAGCCGTAAATATCTATATTTGTTCGAATAGCAAGGATGATCTCCTTCCATGGCAAATGGAACAATTGTTGTCTCAGTCCCCCCCCACCCATACGCAACCTTTATCTTTTTAAATGCTTTCAACATTGCAGAAAGGGAAGTGGTTTGACAATCGATAGAGAAACTAAGGATGCCGTTTGAGCCACTAAAGTACTTTTTCCAAAGCTCATAATCATGGTGGGTGGGGGAATCAGGTTTGATAACATCAATGACAGAGTCATTAGATGTCAGATAGCGAACAATCTCTTGGGCGCTCTGTGATTGTTTTTGAAGTCTCACATCAAGAGTTTTGAACCCCTTAACTGCCGCGTAGACCTCTTCCGAGCCAAAAGACTGACCAGAGTTGTTGGTATAGGTGCGAATCTGTGGATAGATTTTTTCACTACAGTTAATGATACCTAACACTAGATCAGAGTGTCCGCCAATGTACTTTGATGCTGAGTGAATAGAGACATCTATTCCAAATTTAAACGGGTCAAAGTTTAAAGGTGTAGCCCACGTATTATCAATAACGACAGGAACCCCCCCACTTTCTAGCTAAACCAATACAATGCTCGAAATCGACTATATCGAATACGTTTGAGCTTGGAGATTCAAGATAGACTAGGGAAGTATTTGAATCGATAATATCATTAGATTTGGAAAGCTGACGGGAAGATACAAACTGACACTCTACATCAAACTTTTTCAATGTACTGTTTGCAAAGTTTTTAACGGGAGCATAAATACCCTTGTTGAAAACGACTTTTGTTTTAGGTTTTGCTAACGCCAATAATACTGTGGTGATAGCAGAAAGTCCGGAAGATGTGGTGATTGATTGAAACCCGCTTTCGTATTTTTGAAGAGCTTGATTTAGGGCATCGGATGTAGGCGTTCCAAAGCGGAAATACCTAGGATACCTATCTTTTAGAACATCATCCGCGCCCATCTCCAGCTGTTCTAATCCGCTATAGCTTGGCGAAGATGCTCGATACGGCGGCTTTACGGGGTATGACTGTTCAACACTCATAAGCGGCACACACGGTTTTATCATTTTGTTCCCAGAGGCTATTGCAATGTATGCTGGAATAGCACTTTTCAAAGTCTTCTATGAGGTTATCTCTACTCGATACACTCAAGATAAAACCGTAAAGGTATAGCCCTGACTTTTCTCCTCCAAAATATAAAGAGCCCAGCTCGCCGGTAAAGTGTTCGAATACTACTGATTGGGGGAGTGAGTTAGGGTGGTTCAAAAGTCTTCCACTTCTTGGGGGGATACAGATGGCTCCAAATACGCCTGAGGGCTGTTTGGCGGTAAAGGGTTTTATAACCTTGCATTCAGCAAGAAAGCACTCTTTATCAATGTTTACATCGAACGCTTCCTTCACCAAAAAAGAAATCATCCCTCCACCGGTACGGCTTGCAATTTCACAAAAAACAATCTGGCCACTGTCTTCAATCCATAATTCGCAATGAAAAGGAAAATGTTCAGTAAAGGGTAAAGCCGAGATCACCTCTTTTGTTGAAGAGCACAGAGCTTCAAATACCGCATGTTTATCGCTTACTGGGACGTTACCGATAAACATATCGTCACGATAAGACAGGCAGTCATTTATATACTCAAATGGTTGGATGAAGGCTACTTTTCCATCCCTAACAAATCCATCAACATGGTACATTTTTCCGGAAACAAAAGATTCTACCAAATAGGAATCGGCCTGACTGGCGTGGCTGTTGAACCAGTCTTCTAATTGTATTCTGCTGCCAATTTTCTCAATACCACTTGAGCCGGATGCTAATTTCGGCTTAACGATTAAGGGGAACCCATGAGTCTCAGAAAATCTGAGGAGTTTCTGCAAACTAGATACTTCTTCGAACTTAGGTTGTAGTGGTCAACTAAAATTGGCCACGGTTTTAGAGTTTTCCCAATACAATCGTTCTGACTCATTGGGTGTCAAGCCACCGTTATACTGATGGGGCCTGAGCTGGCTATAATATCCAATAATGTAGCGGATGATCTCTTGTTGAGCCTCTGCAAAGCTACGATAACCTACTGTTGGTACCCATTCCGTTTTCAAGCTTCTAAAGAAGCGCTCCATCGGCGCATTATCCCAGCAATTTCCTCGGCGAGATAAACTTTGTTTTATTTGAAAACGCCACAGTAACTGACGATATTGACGACTCGTATAGTGACTGCCTTGATCACTGTGGAACATGACGCCTTTAGGCTTTCCACGAGACTCATAAGCCATCGAAAGCGCTTTGCCTGTTAATCGTGTATCAGGCGATACTGACATTGCCCAACCAATCACTTTTCGAGCAAAAAGGTCGATGACTACCGCTAAATACATCCAACGATTTCCCGTCCAAATAT
>NZ_WXWI01000059.1:0-143567 GCF_009904895.1 Vibrio sp. V31_P5A7T61 | reverse complement strand
CTTATTGATGTTGATGACTTCGCTTCTCCTGATTCACTTGCGCTTTTTCAAAAAGAGCTTCCATTGGAATGGATAAATCAAGCACTTGATGAAACGAATAAAGCCAGCATGAGAAGACGAAAGCTACCTGCTGAGTTGGTCGTGTGGCTGCTAGTGGGTATTGGCTTATATCGCGACAGACCGATTACTGACGTTTTGGACAAGTTAGACTTAAAACTGTCCAGCTCTTTAGGTGAATCCATTGCGCCAAGTGCCATTCCTCAAGCCAGAAAACGTCTCACGGCAGAGCCACTAAAAGCGCTATTTACTATGACTGCTCAGCACTGGACTCAGTCCGAAGATAGTGAGGATAAATGGTTTGGTTTAAGACTGTTTTCAGTTGATGGAACTCAATTTAGAACCCATGATACCGAGGCGCTTGCAGAGCATTATCAGTACGTAAAGCACAGTAAAAATCGTCACACCGAATACCCTATTGTTCGGCTATGCGCGCTTTGTTCTCTTCGCAGCCGCTTACTCCATGATGTCGCTTTTGGCCCTAGTTCAACCGGAGAAGTGAGCTACGCTAAACAGTTGATCTCATCAACAATGCCTAACTCCCTCACAATTTTTGACCGATGTTATTTAAGTGCCGAGCTAATGATTAACTGGCAGCGTCAACATGGCTCTAGTCACTGGATGACCCCAATAAAATCGAATACACAGTATGAGGTCATTAGGAAACTAGACAAGGAGGGACGAGATTTAATTGTCGAAATGGATGTTTCACAACATGCGCGCAAGCAAGACCCAACTCTCCCAGAGAAATGGCAAGCGAGATTGGCCTTATATCCTGAACCAGAGCAACCTACCCATATAAAAGGCGTACTCACCTCTTTAACAGATAGCCAATATGACCTTCAATCCCTGTTGGATGTCTACTTCGAACGTTGGGAGATTGAGAGCAGTTATGGAGAGATAAAGCACGACATGCTAGAGGATGAACGTCTTCTCCGAAGCCAGTCTGTAGAAGGGGTAGAACAAGAGGTATGGGGAATACTGATTGCTTACAATCTGGTTCGCTTAGAAATCAGCCGCATTGCGAAAGAAGCCAAGGTATCACCTCTTCGAATAAGCTTTATGATGGCACTTCGAGATATCCAAGATGAACTGATGTGGTGTGCGATAGCCTCACCCGGCTCAATCCCTAAAAAGTTGAGGGCAATGCGAGAGCGAGTAAAGCGTTACATTCTTCCAGAACGAAAAAAACGGCCCAAATCCAGGACCGTTCGTATGAGTAAAACTCGCTACCCAGTTCGTTCCAAACACGCTAAGTGATAGGAGTTAACCTCGCGGTGGTTTTTTTTCGGTTATCTTATCGAGCTTTATGCGCGGAAGGGTTGTTTTTGCAACCGCCATCAGCACATTTGCCATAAAGATATAAACTGTGATTAGTTAGCTGAACATTGTAACGCGCAGCGATCTCTTTTTGACGCTGTTCGATTACCTCGTCAGAAAACTCAATCACTTCGCCACAATCAAGACAGACGAGATGGTCATGATGGTGTTGGGTTGAGAGTTCGAAAACTGATTTTCCACCTTCAAAATGATGACGAGTCACGATACCAGCGTCATCAAATTGGTTTAACACGCGATAAACGGTCGCAAGGCCGATCTCTTCACCGAGATCAATCAGCTTTTTGTACAGCTCCTCAGCACTAATATGTTGGCACTCAGGCTGCTGCAATACTTCTAAAATCTTTAGCCGTGGAAGGGTTACTTTAAGACCTGCATCCTTTAGCGCTTGGTTATTGTCTGACATATACTTTCCCGTTGATGATCTGCAGTCGTAAACAGAGGTCAATGTTGTTCCACATTATAGGCCACTCGATTAAAACAATAAACCACGAACTTCAAAGGGTTACTGTAATTACTACAAAATCGAGTTTCATCACGGAGAAATCTGATCTGACCAGTTACAATTATGCAACATTAACTTGTGTGTAGCTTCGCTGAGTGAGGTGCTCATTGAGCATCACGATCAGTGAAGATGAGATAGAGTCTAAGGCACGGATAGCATGAATAAAACACTTGAGAAGTTGTATAAACCTAATATTGTGAAGTGGGCATTAAATAGTTGGCCACCTTTTTGGGGATCTGGGATAAAAATCGAGTCAATCAGCGAAGACTTTCGTGAAGCTAGATTGCGTTTAAAGCTTCGTTGGTGGAATAAAAATGCCAATCGTTCCCAATATGGTGGCAGCATCTTCTCTTTAACGGACCCCGTATATTCATTAATGCTGATGGGGGTTTTAGGTCGCCAGTATTATGTTTGGGATAAAGAGGCGAGCATTAATTTCATTAAGCCGGGACACAGTGATTTGTATGCTGAGTTTTTGATTTCTCAAGCTCAACTGGATGCGATATTAGTGGCGACGGCAAATGGCGATAAATGCTTTCCTGAATTTATTATTCACGTCAAAGACAAACAGGGTGATGTGGTTTCTGAAGTGCATCGTAAGTTGTATGTTCGTAAAAAGCCTAAGTATCGTCAAGAGAGTGATTATCAAACCGATAACGCTGCATAATGGTGTTCAGCGAGACGATGGATGAGTATGACAAAGTTGTATCCAAGCTTCTGCAGTGCGAGAGACGTAACGTTCACTATGCCAAATAACACTTAACGTCCAATCAATACTGGGATTGAGCGGCTTAATTAAAACGCCTTCATTTTGGATTCTTAAGCAGAGTGGCTCGGGTAAAAAGGCGACTCCGATGCCACTTTTTACAAGCGCAACGAGAAAATCCCATTGGCTACTTCGCGCCGCAATTTGTGGGGTAAATCCATGTGCTAGACATTGCTGATGGACATAGTCACTAAGAGTAAACTCTTTAGTGTAAAGATAAAAAGGCGCTTCTTTGAGTGATGGCCAATCAATCGTTGTCATGGCAGTCCAAGGCATGGTTTGCGGTAATACAGCATAAATTGGGTAACTGTCTAATACTAAAGTGCTGAGATGTTGCTCTGCGTGGCGCGATAGCATCGTAATGGCAACATCCAATTCTCCATCAAGTACCGCTTGTTCTATTTTTCTCCCGCCATACTCGACGATCGTCATTTCTACGGCTGGGTAGGTTTGTCGATATTGTCTGATCAAGCCAGCATAAAGATGCCCCACCATAGGAGGAATACCTAGACGCAGTTGCCCTCCTTGGAGCTGGTTAAGATCGATCAGTTCAGCTTCTAGCTGAGTAAAGTGAGTCAAAATCTCTTGTGCACGTAAATACACAATGTGTCCTGCATCGGTTAGCCAAAATCGATGGCCTTGACGATGGAGTAATGACTGCCCAATTTCTTGTTCAAGGCTACGGATCATTTTACTGATCGTCGGTTGGGTAACAAAAAGTTTCTCCGAGGCACGGGTAAAGCTCTGTTGATTGATGAGTTCAACAAAATAGCGTAGGGCTTTAATATCCATAAGAAAGCGGTTCTCTGTGTTCGATTGATTCCATATTGGCATAATTTTTATAATAAAAATTCATTTTATGAAATTTTAATGCTCTCTATACTGTGATTAATTTCACACAATGAGCGAATGATGCCATGAGGAAGATTGAAACTGTTTTGCTGACCATTGGGCAAATTGTTGCGTTAGGTTTGATATGGGTAATCGCCGACCGTTTGGTTGATTACTTACACTTGCCTATCCCTGCCAATCTCACAGGTATGCTGTTATTGCTGACGTTGGTATTCAGTAAGATTGTTAACGTTGAATGGCTGCGACGAGGTGCGGCTTGGCTTTTAGCAGAAATGTTACTGTTTTTTGTTCCGGCGGTCGTTGCCGTGGTCAATTATCAGCCGCTGGTGCGTGAACAGGGCGGACGAATTATCTTAGTATTAGTGCTGAGTACGGTTTTAGTGATAGCGGTGACTGCGTGGGTCGTGGATAAATTATACCGCTTGGAGCTTAAATTAGCGCGCCGAAAAAGTAATAAGTTAGCGGGAGCCTTATAATGTTGCACTCGGTCTCATTACTCGGCATGACGTGTTTGGTACTGACTTTAGCACTCTATTACGTCTGTAAAATGCTCTATCAGCGCAAACGAACAATTTTTTTGATGCCTTTATTGCTGGCCCCATTACTGTTGGTGCTGATTGTCATTGGTATGGATATTCCTTATCCATCGTATATGGAAGAGTCTCGCTGGCTATTATGGTTACTTGGGCCAGCCACCGTCGCCTTTGCGATTCCTGTGTACGATAATCGGCTTTTAATTCGTCGTCATTGGTTGTCATTATCGGTTGGTGTGGTGGTTTCCGTGATTGTGGCTGTGAGCAGTACCGTCTTGCTGGCACGCTGGTTTGAATTACCAGAGTTACTGCAGCGTAGCTTAGCCATGCGCTCGATAACGACCCCTTTTGCCGTGGAAGCAACACGTGCCATTGGCGGTGAAAGTGACTTAACGGCCCTGTTTGTGGTACTCACGGGTGTTATTGGAATGGCGGTTGGTGAAAGTATATTAACTTTCTTATCGATTCGTTCTCGATTTGGGCGTGGGGCGAGCTTAGGGGCTTCTGCCCATGGTGCAGGCACCGCGAAAGCGTATCAAATGGGAAATGCAGAAGGGGTGGTATCGAGTGTCGTCATGATGATAGCCGGTATGGTAACGGTACTGATTGCGCCCTTTTTAGGCCAGCTATTGTGGTAAATAGATCCAATAATTCATAAAGAGTTTGTGTTAAAAGAAACCGCCCAAGTGAGGGCGGTTGCTGGTTTAGTCTTCTAGCTCAGCTAAGCACATTTCTTCGTATACTTGCTGAACCCAAGCGGTCACACGTTGCTCGGTCAACTCTGGTTGACGGTCTTCATCAATGCATAGACCAACAAAATGATTATCATCGACTAATGCTTTAGACGCTTCAAATTCATAACCTTCCGTTGGCCAATGACCAATAATCGTTGCGCCTTTGGCTTGGATGATGTCTCGAACGGTGCCCATAGCATCACAGAAATACTCTGCGTAGTCTTCTTGATCACCACAGCCAAAAATAGCCACGAGTTTCGTCGAAAAATCAATGGCTTCTAATTCAGGGAAGAAATCATCCCAATCACACTGTGCTTCACCATAGTACCAAGTGGGAATGCCAAGCAGTAAAAGATCAAAGTTATCAATATCTTCTTTACTACTTTTCGCGATATCTTGTACGTGAACCAGTTGTTTGCCGAGTTGTTTTTGAATCATTTTTGCAATAGCTTCGGTGTTACCTGTATCGCTACCAAAAAAGATACCTACACTTGCCATAGAGTCTTTACCTTTAAATCAATCTGCTTGCGCGAACTATACCACTGTTATTTGTTAAAGTTAATCCACCTATTGACTTTCAAATTTCCCTTAACTTGTTATGGATTAAGCGCTTTAGGCGATAAACTTACGAATCGCACGGAGTACTTCTGCTGGTTTTTCAGCATGTAACCAGTGGCCAGTATTGGCTATAACATGTGCTTTGGCATGGCTAAATTGTTGCTGGATAGCGGGTTGATGCTCTGCCATTAAATAGTTTGAATCTGCCCCTTTAATAAATAAGGTAGGGGTTGAGTTACAGGCAATCGGTTCCCAACCAAGAATATTCCAGTAGTTGGCTTTAATTGCAGGAACATTAAATCGCCAAGTCATGACGCTATCTTGGTTGACCAAGGATTTCCCCAGAAATTGGCGAACGCCTTCCTGATCGATATGCTGGGCTAAAAGGGTCATCACTTCACTGCGAGAGGATGGTTTTTGTTCTAACACTGCATCGAGACCATCAATCACCTGTTGATGACGATGCACGCTATAGGCAACGGGGGCCATGTCTAGCACGATTAACCGTTGAACGATATCGGGGGCAAGATCGGCTAATTTCATAGCTACTTTACCGCCCATGGAGTGACCAATGATTGTCGCTTGAGTGATAGCCAACTCGGTGAGCAGTTGATCGACATCGCGCGCCATTAACGCGTAGTTATGTTCTGAAGCGTGAAACGATTGTCCATGGTTACGTAGGTCAATACTCAGCACTTGATGATCGTGTTTCAGATCTCTTGCGAGTAGCCCTAAATTGTCTAAATTACCAAATAAACCATGGATCAGAACGACGGTGTGACCCTCACCTTCTAGTTTGTAATTAAGCAGTGCTGACATTTTATCTTATTAGTAATGGGTTTAACGTAGAGTATCGGTAAAGATCTCGCTATAATCCCTCAGAGTTTAAACATAGAGATTGTGAAAAGCGAATGAAAACAATTGAGGTTGATGAAGATCTATACCGTTATATTGCCAGTCAAACCCTACATATTGGTGAGAGCGCTTCCGATATTTTACGTCGCTTATTGAAGGTTGATAGTCAGCGTTTTTCGGCGATGCCTGCTATCACTGCTCCTAAAGGGTTAGTGGTCAGTAAAGATGCGGCTCAAGAGACAAAAGTTGATAGCGTTAAGGCGATGCGCGAGTTACTGATTTCAGATGAATATTCTGCACTGAAAAAAGCCGTTGATCGTTTTATGTTAGTCCTATCCACACTCTATCGTATCGATCCGGCGAGCTTCTCAGATGCCATGATCGTTAAGGGACGCAAGCGAGTTTATTTTGCCGACAATGAAGCGACGTTGCTCGCGAACGGGCAAACGACGAAACCAAAAGCGATTCCAAATACGCCGTTATGGGTTATCACGAACAACAATACTAGCCGTAAACAGCAAATGGTTGAGCAAGTGATGCTGAAAATGAATTTCCCTGCGGATATTATTGAAAAAGTGACCTTGTCTATTTAACGTGGCACGATCAGCAGCGAAAAGTCTGACTAGAACCTCATACTGGGCATGTAAAAATGCGTATTATGAGGTTTTTTATTGATTATTATTTTTAAAAGGATGTCATTATGGCTATGCACCCTCGTGCAGGACAAAAAGCACAGCAACAAGATTTACATAATATTCCGGCTTTAGTTTCTCATTACTACCTTTTACAACCCGATGCGAATAACCCGCAGCATAAGGTTGAATTTGGTACTTCCGGCCATAGAGGGTCGGCTGATAAATTCACGTTCAATGAACATCATATCTTAGCTATCGCGCAAGCGATCGTTGATCTGCGTACAGAGCTGGGTACGACCGGACCTATTTTTATCGGTAAAGATACCCATGCTTTATCTGAACCAGCCTTAAGCAGTGTACTCGAAGTGCTCATTGCCAATCAGGTGGAAGTCATTATTCAACAAGATAATGGTTATACGCCAACGCCGGGTATCTCTCATGCCATCTTGACCTATAACTTGAAACATGCCGATAAAGCAGATGGTATCGTGATCACCCCATCACATAATCCGCCTCAAGATGGCGGTATCAAATACAATCCTACCCATGGTGGGCCCGCGGAAGGTGAGCTTACCAAAGCGATTGAAAACCGAGCTAATCAGCTAATTGCCGATGGTTTGCGCGGGGTGAAACGCGTGGCTATTGTTGAAGCGAAGCAGTCACCTTTATTGAAGCAGGTTGATTTAGTGAAACCTTATGTTGACGACTTAGTGAATGTTGTCGATATGGCCGCGATTCAGAAAGCCAAACTGAAGATAGGTGTCGATCCATTAGGTGGCAGCGGAATTGATTATTGGCGACAAATTGCTCAAACCTACGATTTAGATTTAACGTTAGTCAGTGAAGCGATTGATCCTACGTTCCAATTTATGTCACTGGATAAAGACGGCGTAGTGCGTATGGATTGCTCATCTCCCTATGCGATGGCTGGCTTATTAGCACTGAAAGACCAATACGATTTAGCGTTTGGTAATGACCCTGATTATGATCGTCATGGGATTGTTACCCCACAAGGTTTAATGAACCCTAACCATTTTCTGGCGGTTTGTATTGACTATCTTTACCGTCACCGCTCTGCTTGGCAATCTGATGTTGCTGTGGGCAAAACCCTTGTTTCTAGTGCGATGATTGATAAAGTCGTTGTGGATTTAGGCCGCAAATTGTGTGAAGTGCCAGTCGGATTTAAATGGTTTGTTGATGGCTTGTATAACGGTCGTTTTGGTTTTGGTGGAGAAGAGAGTGCTGGTGCTTCTTTCTTACGTCAAGATGGCACCGCTTGGTCAACCGATAAAGATGGGATTATTTTATGTCTACTCGCTGCCGAAATAACCGCGGTGACGGGTAAAAACCCTCAGCAATATTATGATCAATTAGCAGCGAAACATGGTGAGTCGCACTACAGCCGAATTCAAGCTGTAGCCAATGGACCTCAAAAAACGATCTTGAGTCAGCTTTCCGCCGAGATGGTGATCGCTCAAACCTTAGCCGGAGATATGATCACTGCCCGTTTAACTCATGCTCCAGGTAATGGAGCTGCGATTGGTGGTTTAAAAGTGACAACTGATTACGGTTGGTTTGCGGCTCGTCCATCAGGGACAGAAGATATTTATAAAATCTACTGTGAGAGTTTTAAAGGCGCAGAGCATTTAAAACAGATCGAGCATGAAGCGCAAGAGATTGTTAATCAAGTCTTTAAAAATGCGGGATTATAATTAATCACATCTCGAATTTAGCTTAAGACAGGCCATGAATTAACGTTCATGGCCTATTTTTTATTATGTGGTAGCAGGCCAGTCATTGGGCATAATAAACCAAAATATTCCTGACTGGCTTTGGCAGTGCACAAAACCTAATTCTTCGCCTTGATAACGTGGGCTTTGTTTATCTCGGCCCGTTAACCATTGTGGTTTCTCTAATCGATATAAAGGCTCGTCAATCAATGACTGTTGATGTTGATAACACCAATGACCCTGAATTTGTGAAGGGTTGAGTGGGTGGCCTAAACATTCGTTAGGTACGGGTTCTGGTTGAAAAGGGTTAGTATAAAGTCGACCTTGCATGAGCAAATGGGGCTTCGCATTAGCCCATAACGGATAATGTTTACAAAACGCTTCGTTGCTTGAAAGGGGAAGTTGATGGTTGAGCATATGATTTAACTTGAGATCAAGTCTATCTTCTGCATTGGGCCCATACCAATTCCCTTGATGAAGAAGGTAGAATTTAACGGCCACTTCCCAATGTTCGTATTGCTCTGTTTTGCGGTTTTTGGCAATAAAATCAATCGAACCTAACGTTGTGCCTTGTTGATTTAGCTGAATCTCTTCTGAAACGGCGTTATAGCGAGGCGTGGCAGTGAAGAGTTGTTGACATAAAAATTGATAAATAAATCCCAGTCGCTGATTACCTTGATAAGTTGGCCACTGCTGATAAGACGGTTGAATGAAAGGAACTTTAGAGACTATTGGCTCTGACCCTTGAAAGAGTGGAGGAGTGGTTACCACCCATTGCATAAGCTGTTTTATATCCATTGTGAGCACCATCTACGGTTACCATTCCGTTTTCGACATTCTAGCCTGAAATTGTTATAAACACGTCATAACAATAGTGTAATGGAACGAAATATGAACAACTTACAGTTAGAAGCGTTGTTAAATGAGATCTTGTCTCCACAATTAGTGAAAGATTACTGTCCTAACGGCTTGCAAGTGGAAGGTAAAGCCGAGATAAAAAAAATCATTACTGGAGTGACGGCGTCGAAAGCGCTCATTGAACAAGCCATTGAGCATCAAGCTGATGCTTTACTTGTCCATCATGGTTATTTTTGGAAAGGCGAGCCAGAAGCGATTCGTGGTATGAAAGGGCAGCGACTACGACAGCTGATTAAACATGACATTAACTTGTTTGCCTATCATTTACCGCTGGATATTCATCCGCAATTGGGTAATAACGTTCAGCTCGCTCAGTTACTTGGGATTGAAGTGGAGGGCGGGCTAGAAGGGCATGCACAATCTGTCGCTATGTACGGTTGTCTCAACCGCCATTACTCTGGTGATGAGTTTGCCCAGCATCTGCAAACGGTACTTCACCGTCAGCCATTGCATATTGCTCCAGAGCAAACGGATAAACCGATTAAAAAGATCGCTTGGTGTACGGGGGGCGGGCAAGACTATATCGAACTGGCTGCTCAGCAAGGAATGGATGCGTTCATCTCGGGTGAGATTTCTGAACGAACTACTTATGCGGCACGAGAATTAAATATTCATTATTTTGCTGCAGGCCATCATGCTACCGAGCGTTATGGTGTTAAAGCATTAGGTGAGTGGTTGAGCAAAGCGCATGGCCTTTCTGTTGAGTTTATCGATATTGATAATCCGGTATAAATAAAAAAAGCGAGAGTCGATCTCGCTTTTTATTGTGTTACTGATTAACTAGGCAAGAACGATAGGCTAGCCTAGTTGGTGCCTCACTTATTGGCGTTCATGTAATGGCACAAACTCACGAAGTTTTTGACCTGTATAAAGCTGACGAGGACGGCCTATCTTGTTGTTGACGTCTGAATGCATTTCATTCCAGTGCGCAATCCAGCCAATGGTGCGTGACATGGCAAAGATAACGGTAAACATGGAGACTGGAATACCGATGGCTTTGAGAATAATCCCAGAATAGAAATCAACGTTCGGGTAGAGTTTCTTCTCAACAAAGTAGGGGTCAGAGAGCGCAATACGCTCAAGCTCCATCGCTACATCAAGTAGCGGATCACTAATATTGAGTTCTTTAAGAACATCATGACACGCTTCGCGCATCACCGTTGCACGTGGATCGTAGTTTTTGTACACCCGATGACCAAAGCCCATTAAGCGGAACGGATCATCTTTATCTTTTGCTCGGGCGACGTACTCAGGAATTTTATCGACAGAGCCAATTTCCTCTAGCATGCGTAAGCAAGCTTCGTTGGCTCCGCCATGGGCTGGACCCCACAGTGATGCGATACCTGCGGCAATACAGGCAAAGGGGTTGGCACCTGAAGAACCGGCTAAACGAACGGTTGATGTTGATGCGTTTTGCTCATGATCTGCATGCAAAGTGAAGATTTTATCCATAGCACGAGCGACGACAGGATTGACTTCATATTCTTCACACGGATTAGCAAACATCATGTGCAGGAAGTTTTCTGCGTAGGTTAAATCGTTACGTGGATAGATAAATGGCTGACCAATCGAGTATTTGTAACACATTGCAGCCAAGGTTGGCATTTTTGATAATAAACGATAAGCAGCAATTTCTCGGTGTGTATCGTTATTGATATCCAGTGAATCGTGATAGAAAGCCGCTAACGCACCTACCACCCCACACATCACCGCCATTGGGTGTGCATCGCGGCGGAAACCATGGAAGAAGCTAGCAATTTGCTCGTGAACCATGGTATGGCGAGTAACGATTTTCTTAAACTCTTCGTATTGTTCACGGTTAGGGGCTTCACCATAAAGAAGGATGTAACAGACTTCTAAATAATCAGCATTATTGGCTAACTGTTCGATAGAAAAGCCGCGATGTAACAAAATGCCTTTGTCACCATCGATATAAGTGATTTGAGATTCACAAGATGCAGTGGCAAGAAAACCCGGGTCAAAAGTAAAGTAGCCATTTGAACCTAATTGACGAACGTCGATTACTTGAGGACCTATTGTCCCATCCATAATCGGCAGCTCAATGGGCGCTTTACCTTCAATGTGAAGGGTCGCTTTCTTATCTGCCATAGACAATCTCCTTTGTTTATTATTTAATCCGTCCAGGATGTTTGTGTGTCATTCTTGTACGTCCGATCGTTATTAAAGTCAATTTTTCTCCTCCGATGTGTGCACTTACTTTGATTTTTTATACATATAAAGTTAAAAATCTGTTCTGTGTAGCAAAATTTGTTACATCATTTGTTGTATAATGTTGCCAGCCGTATAAAGGCGTAGCAAATTTTGGTAAAAACCTTATAAATTCAAAGCTCAAAACAATTCAAGGTAAAAACACTCAACCTTGTTGTTAACATTTATTTTACACTTAAGATGGGCTTATCTCGGCTTATGTGTTGATTAAATGTTAAGTTTTGTCGGTTTGTTGCCAAATTTCATCGATAACTATAAATGCTTCAATTAGAGCTGAGTGAGCAAGCCCGTGAAAGAAAGAAAGTCAAGACCGGTTAATCTAGATCTGCAGACTATACGCTTTCCGATCACCGCCATCGTTTCTATCCTGCACCGTATCGCTGGGATCATAACGTTTGTGGCGGTCGGTATATTGTTATGGTTACTGTCCCTCTCTTTGTCATCACCAATGGGATTTATGGAGGCAAGTCATATCGTTAATGGCTTCTTCGTCAAGTTTGTTCTTTGGGGCATCTTAACGGCGTTGGCCTATCATATTGTCGGTGGTATACGTCATCTTCTTATGGATATGGGGTATTTTGAAGAGTTAGAAAGTGGCGCATTGAGTGCCAAGATATCATTGGTAATCACGTTAGTGTTATCAGTGCTAGCGGGGGTATTAGTATGGTAAAGCATGTTTCTTCATTTGGTCGTAATGGGGTACACGATTATCTCTTAATCCGTGCTACTGCAATTATTATGACTCTTTATACCCTTTACGTAGTGTTGTTTTGTGCTTTCACTGATATTACCTATTTAACATGGACCCAATTTTTCTCTAGCACTTTCACTAAAGTGTTCACCATGTTGACCTTAGTTTGCATTCTGATTCATGGTTGGATAGGGCTCTGGCAAGTGTTGACCGATTACGTAAAGTGCTCAAAGTTACGTAGTGTTTTGCAATTGGTCGTTATTGCCGTGTTATTTGGATACTTTTTCTCTGGCCTATTTGTACTGTGGGGTGTGTAAGTGACTATTCCTGTTCGTGAATTCGATGCCGTGGTTATCGGTGCTGGTGGTGCAGGCATGCGTGCTGCACTTCAAATTTCTGAACAAGGCCTAACCTGCGCCTTGTTGTCTAAAGTGTTCCCAACTCGTTCACACACGGTTTCTGCTCAGGGTGGCATTACCGTTGCTTTGGGTAACTCGCACAAAGACGATTGGCAGTGGCACATGTACGATACCGTCAAAGGTTCAGATTACATTGGTGATCAGAACGCGATTGAATACATGTGTAAAAATGGTCCTCAATCGGTGATTGAACTTGAGCGCATGGGGTTGCCATTTTCTCGTTTTGAAGACGGTTCGATTTATCAACGCCCATTTGGTGGTCAATCGAAAGAGTTTGGTGGTGAGCAAGCCGCGCGTACCGCCGCTGCCGCCGACCGTACGGGTCATGCGTTATTACATACCCTATATCAGCAGAACATTAAGTATAAAACGACGATTTTCTCCGAGTGGTATGCTCTGGACCTAGTGAAGAACCAAGATGGTGCGGTGTTAGGTTGTACAGCGTTGTGTATGGAAAGCGGTGAAATTTGCTACTTTAAATCGAAAGCGACGGTACTGGCTACTGGCGGTGCTGGGCGAATTTATGCGTCAACGACCAATGCGCACATCAATACTGGTGACGGTGTAGGCATGGCTTTACGCGCTGGTGTACCCATGCAAGATATGGAAATGTGGCAATTCCACCCAACAGGGATTGCTGGCGCTGGTGTGTTAGTGACAGAAGGGTGTCGTGGAGAAGGTGGCTATCTATTAAATAAAGATGGTGAACGTTTCATGGAGCGCTATGCGCCTAATGCGAAAGACTTAGCTGGCCGTGACGTGGTTGCTCGTTCAATGATGATTGAAATCCGTGAAGGTCGTGGTTGTGATGGCCCATGGGGTCCACACATTAAGCTGAAACTGGACCATTTAGGTCGAGATGTTCTTGAATCCCGTCTACCGGGTATTTGCGAACTGTCTCGGACTTTTGCCCATGTTGACCCAGTTAAAGAGCCTATTCCTGTTATTCCTACTTGTCATTATATGATGGGTGGAGTGCCGACTCAGGTCTCTGGTCAAGCCATCAAACAAGATAGAAATGGCAAAGATATTGAAGTGCAAGGTCTGTTCGCTTGTGGCGAAATTGCCTCGGTTTCAGTACATGGTGCAAATCGTCTTGGTGGTAATTCATTATTAGATTTAGTGGTCTTTGGCCGCGCGACAGGATTACACCTTGGTGAAACGCTAGCCGCACAAAGTGAAGCTCGCCCAGCAACCGAGTCAGATATTGAAGCGTCATTAGCGCGAACCATGCGTTGGGAAAACAGTACCGGTGGCGAAGACCCAGTACAAATTCGTAAAGATCTGCAACGTTGTATGCAAAACAACTTCTCGGTATTCCGTGAAGGTGATGCGATGGCAACCGGACTTGAAGAGTTAAAAGTGATCCGTGAACGTCTGAAAAACGGACACTTGGCCGATAAATCAAAAGAATTTAATACTCAGCGTATCGAATGCTTAGAGTTAGATAACTTAATGGAAACGGCGTTTTCTACCGCAGTCGCAGCCAATTATCGTACGGAAAGCCGAGGTGCGCATGCTCGTTTCGATTATCCAGAACGTGATGATGCGAATTGGTTGTGCCACTCGATTTACGATCCAGAAACCGAACAAATGAATAAGCGTGATGTCAATATGACGCCGATTCATCGTGATGCTTTTCCACCTAAAGCACGTACATACTAAGGGAGGACTCAATTATGAAACTTAACTTCTCTTTGTATCGTTACAATCCTGATGTTGATAGTAAGCCATACATGAAAGAGTATGTGCTCGACGTCGCAGAAGGTTCAGACATGATGGTGCTCGATGCACTGATCTTACTGAAAGAACAGGACCCATCGATTGCTTTTCGTCGTTCTTGCCGTGAAGGTGTGTGTGGTTCTGATGGCTTGAACATGAATGGTAAAAACGGTTTAGCCTGTATTACCCCGCTTTCCGCTTTGAAAGGCAGTAAAATAGTTATTCGCCCATTACCGGGCTTACCGGTAGTGCGTGATTTAATCGTCGACATGACACAGTTCTACGATAACTATGCCAAAGTGAAACCATTTTTGATTTCTGATGGTGAAATTCCTCCTTCTCGTGAGCATCTCCAGTTACCGGAAGATCGCGCACATTTGGATGGATTGTATGAATGTATTATGTGTGCATGTTGTACAACGTCTTGCCCCTCTTTTTGGTGGAATCCGGATAAATTTATCGGTCCGGCGGGATTGTTGGCGGCTTATCGTTGGCTAATTGATAGCCGCGATACGGCAACAGATGAGCGCTTGTCAAATCTTGATGATGCATTTAGCGTTTTTCGTTGCCATGGCATCATGAATTGTGTAAGTGTTTGTCCTAAGGGATTAAACCCGACAAAAGCAATTGGCCATATCAAGTCGATGTTGGTCAACCGCTCGGTTTAGATGAAAAATTGCAGGCCTTCGGGCCTGCCTTTATAGCTCGGCATAGACCGCAGCAAACGTGAAAACTACTGGTTAAGGGAAAATAATGCACAACGGCGTGATGAAGGCATGGCTCGAGTCTTCACACTTGGCTGGCGCCAATGCAACTTATGTAGAAGATCTCTACGAACTGTATCTAAGTGATCCCGATCTGGTGAGTGAGGAGTGGAAACGTGTTTTTGATGGTCTGCCTATGCAGCCTGATCATGTGGTTGAACAACCACACTCGCGTGTCCGTGACTACTTCCGTCGGCTTGCCCAAGAGACAAAGCATTACAATGTCCAAGTTAGTGATCCTGAAGTCGATGCAAAACAAGTAAAAGTTCTACAGCTTATTAACGCTTACCGTTTCCGCGGTCATGAAGCTGCCCAATTAGATCCTCTTGGTTTATGGAAACGCCCACCAGTGGCGGAACTCGATCCCTCATTCCATAACTTAACTGAAGATGACATGGAAGAAACGTTCAACGTCGGCTCTTTTGCCGTTGGCGCGGATACCATGAAGTTGAAAGATATCTACCAATCGTTAAATAAAATCTACTGTGGCTCAGTGGGTGCGGAATACATGCACATCATTGATACTGAGCAAAAACGATGGATTCAACAACGTCTAGAGCCTGTATTAGGTCAGCCGACTTTCACTTTAGAAGAAAAGCGTACGTTCTTAGATGAATTAACGGCTGCAGAAGGTTTGGAGCGTTATCTTGGCGCTAAATTCCCCGGCGCAAAACGTTTCTCACTGGAAGGTGGCGATGCGTTAATTCCGATGATGAAAGAGTTAATTCGTCATGCGGGTACTCATGGTATGCGTGAAGTGGTAATCGGTATGGCTCACCGCGGGCGCCTGAATATGTTGGTTAACGTATTGGGTAAAAAGCCGCAGGATCTGTTTGACGAGTTTGCTGGTAAGCATGATGAAACGTGGGGCACCGGTGATGTTAAGTATCACCAAGGTTTCTCCGCAGACTTCGCAACCCCTGGCGGTGATGTTCATCTAGCGTTGGCATTTAACCCTTCGCATCTAGAAATTGTTAATCCCGTGGTGATTGGTTCGGTTCGTGCTCGTCAAGATCGTCTAGGCGATTCTGAGGGGAGTCGAGTGTTACCAATTACTATCCATGGTGATTCAGCGATTGCTGGACAAGGTGTCGTTGCCGAGACGTTTAACATGTCTCTCGCTCGCGGCTACTGTGTCGGTGGAACGGTTCGAATTGTTATCAATAACCAAGTCGGTTTTACCACCTCCAATCCTCGCGATACGCGCTCAACCATGTACTGCACTGATATTGCGAAGATGGTTCAGGCTCCGATTCTTCATGTTAACTCGGATGACCCAGAGGCGGTTGCCTTTGTTACACGTATGGCGCTCGATTACCGTAATGAGTTTAAGCGTGATGTAGTGATTGAATTGGTTTGTTATCGTCGTCATGGCCATAACGAAGCGGATGAGCCTAATGCGACTCAGCCGTTGATGTATCAGAAAATTAAGAAGCATCCGACGCCACGTAAAATTTATGCGGACATTCTAACTGAGCGCAACGAGTGTGATTTAGAAACCGCGACTCAATTAGTGAATGAGTACCGTGATGCGCTGGATCATGGTGAAGTGGTGGTTAAAGAGTGGCGACCAATGACCATGCATTCTGTGGACTGGTCTCCCTATATTAATCGTGAATGGAATGAAAATTGGGACAATCAATTCCCTCTTGCTCGCCTAAAAGAGTTGGGAGAAAAAATTTGCCAGTATCCAGACAGTCATAAGCTGCAAAGTCGAGTTGAGAAAATATACCATGATCGAATGAGCATGGTTTCTGGTGAAAAAATGCTCGATTGGGGAATGGCTGAAACTCTTGCCTATGCAACATTGGTTGACGATGGCAAACGTATTCGCATTTCTGGTCAGGATTCTGGTCGTGGAACATTCTTCCATCGTCACTCGGTTTTACATAATCAAGCCGATGCCAGCACTTATGTTCCTTTGGCGAACATTCATACCAAACAAGGTCCATTTGAAGTCATCGATTCTGTGTTATCAGAAGAAGCAGTATTGGCTTTTGAATATGGCTATGCAACAGCGGAGCCTGGCGGTTTAACCATTTGGGAAGCGCAGTTTGGTGACTTTGCTAATGGTGCACAAGTTGTCGTTGACCAGTTTATCTCTTCAGGCGAACAAAAGTGGGGCCGATTGTGTGGCTTGACCATGTTGTTACCTCACGGCTATGAAGGTCAAGGACCGGAGCACTCTTCTGCGCGTTTAGAGCGATACTTACAGCTTTGCGCGGAGCAAAACATGCAGGTGGTGATTCCTTCAACGCCAGCTCAGGTTTATCACATGCTACGTCGTCAAGTGGTGCGTAAAATGCGCCGTCCATTGATTGTCATGTCACCGAAATCTTTGCTACGTCATCCACTTTGTACCTCAAGTATGGAAGAGTTGGCTAACGGTTCGTTTTTACCAGCGATTGGTGAGATTGATCCGTTGGATGCAGCAAAAGTTAAGCGAGTTGTTTTCTGCTCTGGCAAGGTCTATTACGATTTGCTCGAGCAACGCAGAAATAATCAGCAAGATGATGTGGCTATTGTTCGTATCGAGCAACTGTATCCGTTCCCGATTGAAGAAGTACAAGCGGCAATCGCACCTTATACCAATGTCGTTGATTATGTCTGGTGTCAAGAAGAGCCACAAAACCAAGGCGCTTGGTACAGTAGCCAACACAATTTCCGCGCTGCTATTCCTGCAGGGGCGGATTTAAAATATGCGGGTCGACCAGCATCAGCATCACCGGCGGTGGGCTATATGTCGGTACACTTAAAACAGCAGAAAGCGTTAATTGAAGACGCTTTGACCCTAGCCTAAGAACAAGAAGTAAAAGGAAAAGACCGATATGACAGTTGAAATTCTGGTTCCAGATCTACCTGAATCAGTAGCAGACGCCACCGTAGCGACATGGCATAAACAGCCAGGTGATGCTGTCGCTCGTGATGAAGTGCTGGTTGAAATTGAAACCGACAAAGTAGTGTTGGAAGTACCCGCTCCTGAAGCGGGGATACTTGAGTCGATTTTAGAGTTAGAGGGTGCCACCGTGCTGTCTAAGCAGCTACTGGCGCGGATTAAACCAGGTGCCGTTGCTGGTGAACCAACAGCAGACTCGACCGCTTCGACAGAGCCGTCTCCGGATAAACGTCATAAAGCCGTACTCAGTGAAGAGTCTAACGATGCGTTAAGCCCAGCGGTACGCCGTTTGCTGGCGGAGCATAATGTAGAGCCCGATCAAGTCAAAGGTTCAGGTGTGGGTGGTCGCATTACACGTGAAGATGTCGACGCCTACTTAGCGAAAAACCAAGCGGCAGCTCCAACAGCACAACCAGTAAGTGCGCCACTACCAGTGGCCGCTCGCAGTGAAAAGCGTGTACCAATGACTCGTTTACGCAAACGCGTTGCTGAGCGTCTGTTAGAAGCGAAAAACAGTACCGCGATGCTGACGACGTTCAATGAAGTCAACATGAAGCCGATTATGGAACTGCGTAAACAGTATCAAGATCTGTTTGAGAAAAAACACGGCATTCGTCTTGGTTTTATGTCTTTCTACGTTAAAGCGGTAACTGAAGCCTTAAAACGCTATCCTGAAGTCAATGCATCGATTGATGGTCAAGACATTGTTTATCATAATTATTTTGACATCAGTATGGCAGTGTCAACCCCTCGTGGTTTAGTGACGCCAGTTCTAAAAGATTGCGATATGCTCAGTCTGGCGGAAATTGAAAAGGGTATCAAAGAACTGGCGCTGAAAGGTCGTGATGGTAAGTTGACCGTGGAAGAGTTAACGGGCGGTAATTTTACCATCACTAACGGCGGTGTATTTGGGTCATTAATGTCAACGCCGATCATTAACCCACCACAAGCGGCAATTTTGGGAATGCATAAAATCCAAGATCGCCCAATGGCGGTTGATGGTAAGGTTGAAATCTTACCAATGATGTATCTCGCACTGTCTTACGATCACCGTTTAATTGATGGTCGTGAGTCGGTTGGCTTTTTAGTGACAATCAAAGAGCTACTTGAAGATCCTGCACGTCTGCTTCTAGACGTGTAATGTTAGTCGGTGAGGGCTTCGTCCTCATCATTAACTCGTAAAAAGCCGGGCTAGCTCAACGCCCGGCCTTGTTTAAAGCCATTTGGCTACTCACTCAGAGTACCCCTACAGACGTAAAGTCCAACCATGTATTGGGCTCTATGGAATAAAAATACATAAATGGAATAACACAATGAATTTGCATGAATACCAAGCAAAACAGCTATTTGCCGAATTCGGTTTGCCAGTCCCTGAAGGTTATGCCTGTGATACCCCACAAGAAGCCTTTGAAGCAGCAGGACGGATTAGTACAGTAAAGAAAGTCGTCAAGTGTCAGGTTCACGCCGGTGGACGTGGTAAAGCAGGTGGAGTCGAACTGCATGAAAGTAAAGATGCAGTGAAAGCCTTTGCTCAAAAGTGGCTTGGTAAAAACCTAGTAACTTATCAAACGGACGCGAATGGCCAGCCCGTGTCTAAAATCCTAGTTGAAGAAGCATCAAGTATCGCCAATGAGCTTTACTTAGGCGCGGTTGTTGACCGCGCGACACGTAAAATCGTGTTTATGGCTTCAACAGAAGGCGGAGTAGAAATCGAGAAAGTTGCAGAAGAAACACCAGAGCTTATCCATAAAGCGGCTATCGATCCATTAGTCGGTGCGCAAGCTTATCAAGGTCGTGAATTGGCATTTAAGCTTGGTCTGCAAGGTGACCAAATTAAGCAGTTTGTAAAAATATTCATGGGCTTAAGCGAGATGTTTACGCAGTATGATCTTGCTTTACTAGAGATAAACCCATTAGTGATTACCGGTGAAGGTAACTTATTGTGTCTCGATGGCAAGATCAATATCGACTCCAATGCTTTATATCGTCAGCCTAAATTGCGTGAAATGCACGATGCGACTCAAGAAGATGCTCGTGAGGCTCATGCCGCTCAGTGGGAATTGAACTACGTCGCTCTCGATGGCAACGTCGGTTGTATGGTTAATGGTGCCGGCCTTGCGATGGGAACCATGGATATTGTTAATCTGCATGGTGGTAAACCTGCTAACTTCTTAGATGTTGGTGGTGGCGCAACCAAAGAGCGTGTGGCTGAAGCGTTTAAGATCATTTTGTCTGATGACAATGTTAAAGCCGTATTGGTGAATATTTTCGGTGGTATTGTACGCTGCGACATGATTGCCGAAGGAATTATTGGCGCGGTGAAAGAAGTCGGTGTTGAAGTGCCAGTGGTTGTTCGTCTTGAAGGGACTAACGCTGAACTTGGTCGTGATGTGTTGGCAAAATCGGGTTTAGATATCATTGCAGCAGAGTCGTTGACTGACGCTGCGCGTAAAGTTGTTGCTGCTGCGGAGGGCAAATAATGTCGGTATTAATTAACAAAGACACCAAAGTCATTTGCCAAGGATTTACGGGTGGTCAAGGTACTTTCCATTCTGAACAAGCACTAGCTTATGGCACACAAATGGTGGGTGGTGTTTCTCCAGGTAAAGGCGATCAAACTCATCTTGGTCTACCGGTATTTAATACCGTACGTGAAGCGGTTGAAGCGACCGGTGCAACTGCCACTGTGATCTATGTTCCTGCTCCGTTTTGTAAAGACGCGATTTTAGAAGCCATTGATGCTGGTATCGAGCTGATCGTGACCATTACTGAAGGCATTCCGACCATTGACATGATCGATGTTAAAGTTAAGTTGGAGCAAACTGGGGTACGGATGATTGGTCCAAACTGCCCAGGTGTGATCACTCCAGATGAGTGTAAGATTGGTATCATGCCAGGACACATTCATAAGAAAGGCAAAGTCGGCATTGTCTCGCGCTCAGGTACTTTAACTTATGAAGCGGTCAAACAGACCACGGATGAAGGTTTTGGTCAATCGACTTGTGTTGGTATCGGTGGTGACCCCATTCCTGGTTCTAACTTTATTGATATTCTGAAACTGTTCCAAGACGACCCTGAGACGGAAGCGATTGTGATGATCGGTGAAATCGGTGGTACAGCGGAAGAAGAAGCGGCTGCGTTTATTAAACAGCATGTGACTAAGCCTGTTGTTTCTTATATTGCTGGTGTTACCGCACCTCCGGGTAAGCGTATGGGCCATGCTGGTGCGATTATTTCTGGTGGTAAAGGCACCGCAGAAGAGAAATTCGCTGCGCTAGAATCGGCAGGCGTTAAAACAGTAAAAAGTTTGGCGGATATTGGTCAAGCGTTACGTGAAGTCACCGGTTGGTAAAGACGTAAACTTCCGTTGCTTATATAGAGCCTCCCTGCTGTGGAGGCTTTTTTATTATTTTTAGAATATTCCTAAACCACTAGGAATAGTGAGTCGACGGCAAGTAAGTGAGCCCTTATAGCTAAAGGTAACGGTGTCGAATATAGCCAACACCGCTGACGTTTCAATCGTAAGGATATAACATAGAAGCGAATTCTATTTTCTGCACTGAGCAGAAAAGTAATACAATGTTACTTCTTGTCTCATTTGGAAACTCTATGCCTTTTTATGAGCTAGAACGAGCTATCAAATAGAATAATTTCACTGCCTTCTTTTGCATTATCAGTAATGCATTGTTTAAAACTCATCAAATCTTATGTGGATGAAATCATGAAAAAACCAAGCTTTGCTACATTGGCAGTCCATGGTGGCGATCAGCATGATGCTGGTCACAATGCAGCCTTCCCCCCTATTTACACCGCGAGTAGTTTTATTCAAACCGATCTCGAACAGTCTGCTGATTATGGCTACTCACGAGTGGCAAATCCAACGCGTTACGCTTACGAAAGTGCACTTGCTGCCTTAGAGCAAGGAACTTATGCGACAGCAACGGCTTCTGGTATGGCAGCGACCGCATTAGCGCTTGAACTGTTAACTCAAAATGCGCACATCATTGCCATGCGTGGTGTTTATGGTGGCACACATCGTTTATTTGAAAAACTACGTAGACATAACAATGGTTTAACGGTCGATTATGTCGATTTGAACGACTTAGCTGCCATTGAATCGGTGATGCAAGACAATACCGCGATGATTTGGATAGAAACGCCAACCAATCCATTATTAGAGCTGGTGGATATCCAGCAAGTGTGTGCTTTTGCCCGTCGTCATGGTGTATTGACCTGTGTTGATAATACCTTTGCTACCGCTTGGAATCAGACGCCATTAACTCTCGGTGCCGATCTGGTGATGCTATCGACCAGTAAATACATTGGTGGTCATTCGGATATGATTGGTGGTGCGTTGATTACTGCCGATCCTGAGCTAGCGAAACGGATAGATTTTGCCAAAACAACGGTAGGCGCCATCGCGTCACCTTTCGATGCTTATCTTGCTTTACGCGGCTTAAAAACTCTCGATTTACGTATGCAGCGTCAGTGTGATAATGCATTGAAAGTAGCACAAGCGCTCAGTGGTCATTCTGCGATAGAAGCAGTCTATTACCCAGGTTTAGCAACGCATCCTCACTATGCATTATGCCAATCACAAATGCGTTCAGGAGGAGCCGTCGTTACCATTCAACTCAAAGGTAATCGCACAGATAGCCAACGCTTTTTAAGTCGATTACGTTATTTCATTTTGGCTGAATCACTGGGTGGTGTAGAAAGTATGATCAACCATTCGGCATCAATGTCCCATGGTTCGATGAGTGAAACAGAGCGTCAAGCGATGGGGATTTTTGATACTACATTTCGTTTATCGGTAGGAATTGAAGACAGTGATGACTTAATTGCTGATTTGCTCAATGCGCTTTCTGCGGAGCCCGTATGACGGATTACGGTGTATGGACATTATTGACACCGCTGGTAACGATTGCTCTAGCAGTGCTGACTCGGCAAGTGATTTTGTCTTTATTGATCGGTGCTGTGGTTGGTTATACGGTGATTGCTGGTTTTAACCCCTTAGCCGGTATTGCCGATGCATTAGACAGTTATATCAATGTATTTGCTAGCGCAGGGAATACTCGCACCATTTTATTCTGCTTTATGGTCGGGGGGATTATTCGGCTGATTCAAATTACAGGGGGAACGCAAGCGATTATTCACGGATTAACAGAGCGAGCTCAACTGGTCAAAAGCCCTATCGCGGTACAGTTGTTAGCCATGTTAACCAGCATGGTTATTTTTATTGAAAGCTCAATTTCTTTAATGTCAGCAGGAACGGTGAGTCGTGACTTAGCCGATCATTATCGAGTATCACGCGAGAAAATGGCCTATGTGATTCAATCTTCGTGTGTGGCCACCTGTTCAAGTGTAATGATCAATGGCTGGGGGGCGGCAATGATGGCGATCATTGGCGTACAAATCAGTCGAGGCTATTTAGAGGGGGAGCCTTTTTCTATCTTGCTTGCTTCGATGCCTTATAACTTGATGGCGTGGTTATCGTTACTCGGTGTGCTGTTTTATATTTTTTCGGGAGTGAGTTGGGGGCCGATGGCCAAGGCTGACAAGCGGGCATTGCAAGGACAAGTATTGAGACAAGGTGCTTTACCGATTGCTGGTAACCAACAAGTTGAACCTGTCACTATTAACGGTAAAGCAAGCTATTTTATCGTACCACTGCTGACCATTATTTTTATGGTTCCATTGGGATTATGGGTTACCGGAAATGGCAATATTACCGCAGGCTCAGGATCGACAGCTGTCTTTTGGGCGGTGATGGCGGGTACTTTTATTTCACTGGTTTATTTTGTCGGTGGTCGAGTTTTATCGTTGGATGCTTTTTTTCGCCACTTACTCGCTGGATATTCGGATATGATCCCATTGGGAGCCATCATGTCATTGGCTTTTTTGGTCGGGGATTTATCTGCCGATTTGCAAACCGGGCAATACATTACCCAATTGATTGATGGAGTATTACCTGCAGAGCTTTCGGCAGCGTTTGTATTTCTGATTGCGGCGGTGATGTCTCTGGCAACTGGAACGTCATGGGGAACATTTGCGATCATGATTCCGATTGGCATTCAAATTGGTGTTGCAGCCGATCTCGACCCACATTTATTGATTGGCGCTTCGATATCAGGTGCGATATTTGGCGATATGACCTCTCCGATCAGTGATACTGGTATTGTATCTTCTATGGCGACGGGCAATGACCATATTGACCATATCCGTACCCAGTTTCCTTATATCCTTGTGATTGGTTTGATAAGCTGTGTTCTTTTTGCCTTTTTAGGTAGTTGGTAGGGGTAATGTAAGGGCCTGTTTTATCAGGCCTTTATATTTTGGTTAAGCATACGGGTTAAGATGAACGGCGGCCAAGTGTTTGACTGAGCATAAACATCATGGTTGCGCTAACCACCACAGAAGGGCCGGCTGGGGTATCAAATTGCCATGAGAGCGAGATTCCAATCAATACAGAAATAATGCCGATTAGCGAGGCCAATAGGGCCATCTGCTCTGGCGTTTTGGCGATGCGTCTGGCTGTAGCGGCTGGGATAATCATTAATGAAGTCATGATTAACGCGCCAACAAACTTCATCCCGACGGCAATGACTAATCCAATCAGTAGCATCAATACCAGTCGCATTAATTCAATGTTGACCCCTTCAACACTGGCCAATTCTTCATTAACGCTACTGGAAAGTAGCGGTCGCCAAAAGAGATAAACCGCAAGACTCACCGCAGCGACGCCACTCCAAATAAACCATAAATCCGCAGGACTGACGGCCAGTAAATCGCCAAATAGATAACTCATCAAATCAATACGTACATTATCGAGAAAGCTCACGGCAATGAGCCCCAGTGAGAGAGAGCTATGAGCAAGAATTCCCAGTAAGGTATCGGTGGCAATTAATTGCTGGCGTTGCATGGTCACTAATATAACAGCCAGACTTAGACTGCACACCAGCAGTGCCAAATAGAGGTTGATATCGAGTAAAAAACCGAGTGCCAAACCAAGCAATGACGCATGAGCGAGAGTGTCGCCAAAATAAGCCATACGCCGCCAGACGACAAAAGAGCCGAGAGGGCCAGCAATAATCGCGATGCCAATTCCAGCAGCGATAGAAGGAAGTAAAAACTCAATCATGGTGATGATGACCGTGTGAATGATGTGAACAGGCTTGAGCGTCACCCTTAACCGGTTGTCCAGCTAAATCATGATGATGCTGATGTTTGTGTTGATAAAAAGCGAGGGTTTCTCTGCTACGATGACCAAATAATGCGAGATAGCTTGGATGTTGAGAAATATCCGCTGGTGAACCCGAACAACAAATATGGTGATGTAAACAGATCACTTCATCGGTTTTGGCCATCACTAAATGTAAATCGTGCGAGACCATGAAAACGGCGCAGTTAAATCGCAAGCGAATGGTGTCGATAAGATCATACAAATCGATTTGTCCTTGAACATCGACTCCTTGCGCTGGCTCATCAAGCACTAATAAATCAGGACGTTGTAGCAAAGCTCGTGCTAATAGCGCACGCTGATTCTCACCACCAGATAATTTATGCATATCGTGGTTAATAAGATGCTCAGCGCCAACTAAACGTAGCGCCTCTAATTGTTCTTGTTGACTGTATTTTCCAGCCAAGCGAAGAAAGCGACTGACACTGAGGGGGAGCGTATCGTTTAACTTCAATTTCTGTGGCACATAGCCAATTTTGAGAGTCTTATCTCGTGAAAGAGTGCCAGAATTTTGTTGATGTAAACCAAGTAACACACGGACTAACGTCGATTTTCCCGCGCCATTCGGGCCTATTAAGGTGGTTATTTTACCTCTGGATAGAGACAGGCTAACCTTATCTAGAACTCGGCGCTGATTGAAATCAACACAGATGTCATGCATTTCAATGAGTGTTGACATGAAAGAAACTCGTTTGCAATTGGGTGATGTTATAATGTAACATTTCGCAGTCATCAACGCTACCAGCAGGAAATTACCATGCTATCTCGATTCACACTGTGTACTTTGCTCATTGCTTTTCCCTTCTCGGGTTGGGCGAGCAGCATTTTGACCAGTATTAAACCGATTCAAATGATTACTTATGAGCTTACTGAAAACGTCAGTCAACCGGAGGTATTGCTGTCTGCGAATGCGTCGCCGCACGATTATGCCCTGCGTCCTTCAGATGTAAAGCGGATTCGTGAAGCTTCATTAGTGATTTGGTTTGGTCCAGATCTTGAACCTTTCTTAGAGCGTTCTTTAAGCCAGCATCCTAATGTATTAACTCTCAGTCAGATCCCTAATTTAGAGCTCCGAGCTTATGGAGAAGAGGAGCATCATCACCATGATCATGATGGACACAGTCATGGTACTCATGACCCTCATTTTTGGCTTGGAGTGGCGCAAGTAAAACAAGTGGCTCAAGCGATAACGCAGCGTTTAAGCGAAATGGATCCAGAGCATCGTCCACAGTATGAGGCGAATTTAGTTCGCTTTCTTGACCAACTCGATACGACGGATCAATCGATCGCTAAGCAGTTAGCGGCGGTTAAATCTAAATCATATTACGTTTTTCATGATGCCTATGCCTATTTTGAGCAGCATTATGGCTTAAATAATATTGGTCATTTTACCGTAAGCCCAGAGCGTAAACCGGGCGCTAAAACGTTGATCAGCATTCGCCGTTCATTAACTGATAATCAAGCCAAATGTGTTTTCTCTGAGCCACAATTTCAACCCGCAGTGATCGAAACCGTTGTCCGTGGTAGTAACGTTCATATTGGTGTGCTTGATCCTTTAGGCTCTAACATTCCCGTTCAATCAGGGAGTTATTTTGAGTTTCTACACCAGTTATCGAATAGTTTTTATAACTGCTTATCTCAATAACGATTGCTTATGATAAGAAGCTGTCGAGGTGTTACCCCGCAGCTTCTTTGACTAAACCGTCTCTTTTTTGACTTAACGCGTCAGTAGTATTAGCGATCTGTGACTATGCTAATTACCCTCTATATCGCCGATAAGCATGATTGATGCTGATATCCGCTGATCTTTTGTTTAGAGATGCTTACTGATCTCGCACTTTTGGAAGTTGGCTGATAATTACGCTTCATATCAGTAGCCAAAATCTGTCTATTGACATGTGTTCGGTATAAAATGCCCATTACTTTTCTTGATGCTGATGATTTTCGGAGCGACATATTGCCGAAATCAACGCACCAAATTACCGATCCCACAATAACAAGGTCGTGGTTCAGTTGTCATTAATTGAACAGTAGTTAGGCTGTTTTGGTTAATTAATTTTCTCTGAGAAATAACCTTGCAGTGTCGTGTCGGTTTGCCTGTCTACGATTCAGTAAAGGACGCATTTTGCAGCACATTATTCTGCTTATATTTTCTATTTTTAGTTGGAGTCTTTTACCCGCTCACGCGCGAGATAGCGCGCCTGCGGTTTTTTATCCGTTACCAACGCTTGTTCAAGGTAAAACCTTTATTGCACAGAATTTATTTCTTGGTGACGAAGGAGGGCTATGGATTCACGATGTACACGGAAACGTCATGTTTTTTGATGGGCAAACGATGTTGCCTAAGCAAGGATCGCTGTTTCGTGATAAGCAGCAGCAACTGGCTTACGCACAAGGGCGTTTTTGGACTTTTATCGATAATGAACTGTACCAAACACGACCTGGTTCTGAGTCAGAATTGGTGCTGAGTTTAACCCCGGGGGTATCCATAGAAAAAATTGGTGCTTCAAATGGTTATATTTGGCTCAGCGATGGGGCGTATTTTTATACGTATCATTTACAAACCAAGCAACTCAAAATTTACTCATTAGCGAAACTGTATCAGCTTAATCAAGCCAGCCAAGTGGAGATTAATGACGCCGAATTGGTGCATTATAAGTGGGTGTTAGCCACCAATGTCGGTACGTATATCTCTGAGTCTCAAGCCTTTTCACATATTCGACCCTCTGGAAAAAATCCAGTCCAGACGCTCTATTTTTCTCCCCAAAAAAATCATCTATTAGTAGGTACTCATAAAGGGGCTTTATTGATTGATATTTTTCACTCTGAATACCCATTAAAAAAAATAGGTGATGGTCAAGTCTTTGCGATCATTGAAGCCGAAGGAGAGTATTGGATTGGTAGTGATAAGGGATTATTTGTCTATTCCTTAGCGACGGAGAAAACGACCCAACTGATCAGTAATGGGCAGGGGCCTTATGGCTTACCTGAAGGGCGAATCTACGCTCTCGCTAATGATCAGCATGGGGGGGTTTGGATTGCGACTCATCAAGGTGTTCGCTATTTTTCTCTTTTCAGTCAGAAATTTACGCGCTATTTAGCCGATGACATTACTCATGAACGTCTCAATAGCAAACTGAAACGCTTGCGTCCTATACCAAGTAGTAACCAATATTTAATGGTCACTCAGGATGGCTTATATCTATTTGATGGGCAGCAACAGGGCAAAAAATCACTGGTGTACTCAGGGCAGGTTAATGATGTCTTATTGCTAGAAGATCAGCTATGGATCGCCAGCGAACAAGGCTTAATATTACGTTCATTCAAGCAAAATCGTGATCAGCCAGAGCCGTTGCCCTTTATCTTACGTCATTCACCGATTCAGCATTTGACCGTCGATAATGAGGGGCGGTTATGGGGGGTCTCAAACAATCAGCTTTGGTCTTATCATCCTGATTCGCAGCATTACACGGATTTTGGTCACAATTGGTTGCTGGATAATAAGCAAGATATAGCGGTTACGGCTTTATACAGCAGCCGTGAACATGGCTTATTGATTGGGACTCGGCATGGTATTTATACCTTAAAAAATGGCCAAATTACTTATGACAAACGAACGGCCAACTATGGTACCAACCTTGGTATCAGCGAAACTGCAACGGGAGAGGTATGGTTTGTCAGTGAGCGGGGGGTATTTCGACGTTTAAACGATCAACTATCGTTATTCGCTGTGCCTTTGATTGACGATAATATTCGTCTTAAATGCCTTGTGAACAGTGGACAAGGGATGTGGTTAGCCTCCTCTAAAGGTCTCACTCTCTATCATGCGGATGGTTCGATTGATAAACATTTTGGTTCTCCTCATGGCTTAATCAATAATGAGCTAGAAAGCGGCGTTTGTTCCGCTTCTTATACTCAAGAGCAGATACTCTTTTCATCGATGTTTGGGCTCTTGGCTATTCAAACGACGCCACTCGCAAATGCCGAGCCTCCTCATTCCTCACTCATTTTTAGTCAGGTCAGTGTCAACTATCAACCGATACAGATTGGTGGCGCTACTTTAGTGCCGTTACACGTGGCCTATGGACAAGCCATCAGTTTTCAATTTGGTGCATTACCCGATGCCAGAGGGCAAGCGTTAGAATTCAGTCTCAATAATGATCCATGGCAGCGATTTGAAGGGCCGCAGCTAACGCTTGATCATCTTTTACCTGGCCACTACACCCTATCATTGCGACATATTGGAGAAGAGAGAGTTGATAAAACCTTAAATTTTCAAGTATTAAAACCGTGGTATTTCTCCAACTGGGCGATAGTTGGCTATGCCTTTAGTTTATTGTTGGTTGGTGGCTTATTGACAGGATGGCGTTCTCGAGTGATGGATCGAGTGAATCAGGATCTTAAACAGCAGATTGCAGATAAAACACGTCAGTTACAACAGCAAAGTAAGATGCTACTAAGTCATAACTTATTATTACGCAAACAGATACAGATTCGTCATTTGTGGTTAGAGCGTTGGCAACGTCAAAATCAGTCACTGCTTAAACAGTTAAGCGTTCAAACTCACCAGCACCATTCTCCCGAGATAACTGCGTTGATTGATCAACTGACGGAGCAAATAGTGCAAATCGGCACCTTTAATTCATCAGGCGAGTCAATGACCATCAGCTGCTCGTTATCTTTAGTGCTTGAGACGGTGCTGCATGGTTGGCACAGTGAATTTGAACGAGCCAACATTAAAATTGATTATCACCCAAGTGATCTTTTGCCGGATGTGCTGGTCAAACAAGCGGGATTGGATGTTATCTTTAATGCATTGTTATCGGATGCATTAAAGCGTTTGTATGCCCATCAGACATTGACCATTGAGACAATAGAACGTGAAGGACATGTTGTGGTGCTGATAAAAGACTATGGCTCGGCATCCGGCTTACTGGATAAACTGATGGTGATTTCCAACGGTAATGTTCAATTTTCCCTTGATGAGCTGGTGGCTTTATCAGGCGGAAATTTATCGATTCACTCGTCCAGTGAACGAAACTTAATCGAGCTGATGTGGCCACAAGTTATCTCTGTCGAATCGACACCTGCGGCGCTATTATCAGCAAAGCCACAAAGTGACAGTGAGTTAGAGTGGCTACGAAAACTCAATCATATTGTTGCTGAGCGCTATGCTGACGCAGAATTTACAACGTCTGATATTGCGAAAAGAATGTATCTGTCGGAGCGCAGCTTACAACGACGGATGAAGTATCTAACGGGCAAAACATTTAAAGAATATTTAACGGAATATCGCTTAGAGCAAGCCTGTAGTTTATTGATGAGTGGTGAAAAAGTCGCGCAAGTTGCCTTTTTATGTGGATTTAATGATCCGTCTTATTTTAGTCAACGTTTTAAACATCAATATGGATTATCTCCCTCTCAATTTGCTGAAGAGTCACAATGATCGAAACGGCCGCGCTTGCGACTGGCTTAGCATCACGTCCCGTTAGCGACTTTCTCTTGCGCTTTGCAGAGCGTTATCCACGGGTAGGAGCGCTTATCTATGAGTTACTAGGCTGTGTTGAGAGGTGTGGAGATACCGTTGAGTGATTTTTTCATTAGAGGTTAAGCGAGGAGAGTGGGGTTGAAGTGTCAATGAAGAAAAAAATATCGTGGTATAGCCGGGGGACTATACCACGGGTGTCAATGACACCTTCGCTTGCTGCCGGAGTGATATGGGCAGTGCCATATCACCTCTGGAGTTCTATCTTCGGGTCAATTCCCGCTGACCTGTTCAATATAATAACCTCTGCTTTTTTTGCTTATAAAATTAACGCCAACCTCACCTAATAAAAGCGCCATCATTAAGATTAACTCTCTATCGTATTGTTTTTTATGGATTATTTCCCCTTGTTGTATTGTTTTTATCCTTAATGGTTGAGTCGTCCTTGTGGCAAGAAAATAATTTTGACGTTTTTAACGAGTCAATTTTTAGCGGAAATGACAATTTTGAACGTTTATCGATGCTCTGTAGGCCAATATCAATTAATGCAATCTTTGATTTCACACAATGATTAGCACTTATTTACAGCGTATTATCCAGTAATAGCAATCCTTCTCATTAACAATATTGTTTGTGTGGCCCCTAATGAAATTGTCTGAATTAAAAGCAGGTGAGTCCGGACTCATCACGGCATTGAATGAACTGTCGATCGATGTACGTAAAAAATTAATGGTAATGGGGATACTGCCCAATACGTTAGTGACATTAATCCGTCGTGCCCCGATGGGCGACCCTTTACAAATTGAAGTTCGGGGTGTGTCGATGGCCGTTCGAGAGAGTATCGCTGCTGCGGTTGAGGTGGAGAAAGCCTAATGCAATATCAAATTTTGACCGTAGGTAACCCCAATAGCGGTAAAACCACCCTATTTAATGGGTTAACGGGAGCAAAACAGCAAGTTGGTAACTGGGCAGGCGTCACGGTTGAGAAAAAGACGGGGCGTTACACACACTCAGGTGATGAATTTTATATTACCGATTTACCAGGCATTTATGCTCTAGATAGTGGCAATGATAGCAATAGTATTGATGAATCCATTGCTTCACGAGCCGTGCTGACTCATCCTGCGGATGTAATTATCAATGTGGTCGATGTCACCAGTTTAGAGCGCAGTTTATACATGACACTGCAGCTACGTGAGTTGGGTCGTCCAATGGTTGTGGTTTTGAATAAAATGGATGCGCTTAAGCGTGAGCGGCAAACCATTGATGTTAAAAAACTAGAGCAAGTATTGGGCTGCCCAGTGTTGGCGCTTTCTGCTAATAATAAACAGCAGGTGATACAGTTCAAACAACAGCTGCATAAGAAGGTTGTGCAAGGCATTGCCTTAAAGCAGTTAGAATTAGACTATGGCCAAGCTTTTGAACAAGCGATTAGTGCACTATTGCCTCTATTTGAGGGACAAGAAGTCTCTGCTCGTTCTTTGGCGATAAGAGCGTTAGAAAACGATCTGATGGTGATCAATGGGTTACCAGAATCAGAACGCTTAAACGTGATCAGTGTACAGCGAGGGTGTGAGTTTGATATTGATTTGCATGTCGCGGATGTTAAATACACATTTTTACACCACTGTTGTCAACAAGTGCGCCGTAGTGAGGGTAAGCTGAGCCACAGTTTCACGGAAAAAGCAGACCAGATCATTTTAAATAAATGGGTCGGCGTGCCTTTCTTTTTTGTCGTCATCTACTTGATGTTTATGTTCTCCATCAACATTGGTAGTGCATTTATCGACTTCTTTGATATTGGGGTTGGTGCACTTTTGGTTGATGGCGGTCATTATTTGCTCGATGATCATCTTCCTATCTGGTTGGTGACATTAATCGCCGATGGTCTAGGTGGTGGTATCCAAACGGTAGCGACTTTTATCCCTGTAATTGCTTGTTTGTATCTGTTCTTGGCTATTTTAGAAAGCTCTGGCTATATGTCTCGTGCCGCTTTTGTACTGGATAAAGTGATGCAGAAAATAGGCTTGCCAGGTAAAGCCTTTGTGCCACTGGTATTAGGTTTTGGTTGTAACGTTCCAGCGATAATGGCGACACGAACCTTAGATCAAGAGCGTGAGCGTAAACTCGCTGCTGCGATGGCTCCTTTTATGTCTTGTGGTGCTCGTTTACCAGTTTATGCTTTGTTTGCTGCGGCATTTTTCCCACAAAGCGGACAAAATATTGTTTTTGCACTCTATCTGCTTGGTATTGTCGCCGCGGTTTTCACAGGATGGGTATTGAAAAAGACCTTATATCCGGGATCAAGTGATAGTTTATTGATGGAGATGCCTGATTATGAATTACCGACGTTACAAAATGTGCTGATCAAAACTTGGCAGAAACTGAAACGTTTTGTGCTTGGCGCTGGGAAAACCATCGTTATCGTTGTGACCATTCTTAGCTTTTTAAATTCGCTCGGTACCGATGGTTCATTCGGTAATGAAGACAGTGATAACTCGGTGTTGTCTAGTGCAGCCCAAGTCGTAACGCCTTTATTTGCTCCAATTGGAATTAATCAAGATAACTGGCCAGCGACCGTTGGGATCATCACTGGTATTTTTGCTAAAGAGGCAGTCGTCGGGACGCTGAATAATCTTTATACCTCGGTCGATGCCGAAGACGAAGAGTTCGATTTATGGGCAAGCTTACAAGAAGCGGTGTTATCGATTCCTGAAAACTTAATGGGACTTAATTTTGCTGATCCTCTGGGTATTGAAGTCGGTGATTTGTCCGACACTAGCGCCTTAGCGGAAGAGCAAGCTGTCGATGCTTCAATTTTTGGTAATCTACAACATCACTTTGTAAGTGGTTATGCGGCCTTTTCTTACTTAATTTTCATTTTGTTGTATACGCCTTGCGTTGCGGCGATGGGAGCTTATGTTCGAGAATTTGGCGCTAAGTTTGCAAGGTTTATTGCGGTTTGGACAATGGGCTTGGCGTATGGTGCTGCTGCGCTCTTTTATCAGGCGACTCATTTCAATGATCATCCTGTCACCAGTTCGCTATGGATTATCGGGATCATTGGTTCATCGTTAGCGATTTATTATTGGCTTAAGAAAGTCGGCCGAGAGTCGCAATCACTACAGGTACAAATGGCATGATTTTATCTGAGCTAAAGCAATGCATTGAACAACAAGGTTATGTGACTCGTAAAGAGCTCGCCCAACGTTTTGCTTTAAGTGAAGATGGTGTCGATGCGATGCTTGAAGTGTGGATAAAAAAAGGAGTGATTTCACGCTTAATTGATACCAATGCGGCTAATTACGTTACTCGTGTGCGCTATTGCCCAAACCGAGTCAATGGATTATCGATGACGGTCACGATGTAATGGATGAACGCCATCGCGAATGAAATAACAAAGCCGTACTGTCGATGTACGGCTTTTTTGTCAATGAATGTTTTGAGGTTAAACTTTAGAGAATAAGTGGCTCAGCGCTAAGATACCTTGCAAACGAGTTAACATTGCTTGTTGCTCAACAGCGTCGCGTTGCTGCCCGTTGGTATTTCCCCATATTGGTCCTGGCCAAGCACAGTCACTGGTAAAGCGTGCAATATGATGGATATGCAATTGGGGCACAATATTACCGAGTGCACCGAGATTAATTTTATCGGGTTGAAACAAAGCTTCAAGCGTTTGACTGACGGCTTGAGATTCCAGTAAAAACTGCTGTTGTTCGGGCATCGGTAAATGATGCAGCTCTTTCAGATGTTCTCTTTTAGGTACTAGGATCACCCAAGGTACCGCTGATTCTTTATGTAATAACGCAACACACAGTGGGAAGTGGCCAATAATATCAGTATCTTTTGCCAGTTGTGGGTGAAGTTCAAACGGCATCGCTATTCTCCATTAGAGATGATTTTTCGATGTAATAAAGGCTGACATCACGCCAGCCTTTTTTAGATGTATTTTAATCCGTCATTTTTGTCGTTGACGATAAGTTTCTCGTTACATCCGCTCTAGAGTATTAATACCTAATAGGTCCAAACCTTGTTTGATGGTTTTTGCCGTCAGCGCGGCGAGTTTTAAGCGGCTTTGCTTGCTCTCTTCATTACTGGCAACCAAGATTGGACAAGCCTCATAGAAACTAGAGAATTGACCGGCTAATTCAAATAAGTAACTGCACATGATGTGCGGCTGACCTTCGCGGGCCACCGCTTGTACCGCTTCTTCAAACTGCAGCAGTTTAGCAATTAAGGCTTTCTCTTTTTCTTCACCAATGATGATCTGGCCACTAAGCGCATCCATAGAGATACCCGCTTTAGCGAAGATAGAGGCAACGCGAGTGTAAGCGTACTGCATATAAGGCGCGGTATTACCTTCAAATGCCAGCATATTATCCCAATCGAAAATGTAATCGGTAGTGCGATGCTTAGAGAGGTCGGCATATTTTACCGCAGCCATAGCGACAGTGGTTGCAATGCTGTTTTTCTCATCAGCCGTTAAATCTGGGTTTTTCGCTTCAATCAGTGCCGCTGCACGCACTTGCGCTTCATCGAGAAGATCGGCAAGACGCACGGTTCCGCCCGCACGAGTTTTAAACGGACGCCCATCTTTACCCAGCATCATGCCGAACGCGTGATGTTCAAGTGACACATGTTCAGGAATGTAGCCCGCTTTACGTACGATAGTCCACGCTTGCATGAGGTGCTGATGTTGTCTGGAGTCGATGAAGTACAACACTCGGTCCGCGCCAAGTGTTTCATAACGATATTTTGCACAAGCAATATCGGTAGTGGTATACAAGAAACCACCATCACGCTTCTGGATGATAACGCCCATTGGCTCACCATCTTTATTTTTGTATTCATCTAAAAAGACAACTTGAGCGCCGTCATCTTCTTGAGCAATGCCTTTTTCTTTTAGATCAGCGACGATACCCGGTAGCATATCGTTGTACATGCTTTCGCCCATGACATTATCACGTGATAATGAGACATTGAGGCGGTCATAGTTTTGTTGGTTTTGAATCATGGTCACATCGACCAGCTTCTTCCACATCTCTAGGCAGAAAGCATCACCACTTTGCAGTTTCACCACGTAGTTACGTGCTTTAGCGGCAAATTCTTCATCTTCATCGTAGAGCGTTTTTGATTCGCGATAGAAAGCTTCTAAATCGGCCAGCTCCATTGAAACCTCACCCGATTGCTGCTGGACTCGCTCAAGGTTGGCAATCAACATACCGAACTGAGTACCCCAGTCACCGATATGGTTAGCTCGAATCACGTTATGGCCTAAAAACTCCAGCGTACGAACGACGGCATCACCGATGATTGTCGAGCGTAAATGACCCACGTGCATCTCTTTTGCCACGTTAGGGGCAGAGTAATCAACGACAATAGTTTGTGGTTCCGCTTTGTTGACGCCGAGATGAGCATCAGCGAGGGCTAATTCGGCTTGCTGAGCAAGAAAGGTCTCACTCAAGAAAATGTTAATAAAGCCCGGGCCCGCGATTTCGGTTTTACTGGCAATGCCATCGAGATCCAAGACATCAATGACCTTCTGTGCGAATTCTCGCGGATTCATCCCTAACTGTTTAGCGACGCCCATCACGCCGTTAGCTTGATAATCACCAAATTGTGGTTTTGCAGATTGACGAACTGCTGCAGGGCTTCCTGCAGGTGCACCAGCGGCTTCAAGAGCCTGAGAGACTTTATCATTAATCAGTGCTTGAATATTCACACGCGTGTCCTTTGATTCTGGAAACTGGTTTGGTATGCATTTTATTCACTACGGGGTAGCGAGTGCATATCTCGATTCTGTTGATAATTTACGGACCATAATAACAATTTTATGGGGAGGCACATAGGGCGAAAATTAGGTATTTTTCTACTTTAACGAGGAATCTTGATACTATCAGCTGAAAATACCGATTTTGGATGATTATTATGTCTGAATTACTCATCAATTCTGGCCTTCACCCTGAGCAGATGAAAAGTGAAGTTGATGATTTCATGGATAAAATTCATGAATTATGCAAGATCTTACACATTGATATCTCATCATTAGCGATTGATCATATCGCGCTTAGAATCAATCAGTGGCCATTGGCGCAAGCCGCTCATCAAGCTTGGTTAGAGTATGGTTCCTTACTCTCTGAAGCGAAGATCAACGGTCGACCCATCGTCGTATTGGATTTGTATCAACCTATCGTTCATAAGCAGTGGTCGATAGCGTGCTTAGAACTGCCTTATCCTGCCGAAGGAAAATGTTACCCAACACAAGGTTGGGAGCATATTGAATGTGTTTTTCATGCTAATGCTACAACCGCACAGGCGTATCTGCAGGCTATTTTGCAACATTTTCCTGAATTAGCGGAACATTGGGATTCATTAGCGGCATTAGGGGTTAAGACAAAACTTTCTCATCCACAAGGTGAAGGTGAGCGGCTTGCAAACCCAACCGTTGCTTTTAAATGGCAGGGAGTGTGCCTTAAACTGCATCCTCACAGTTTAAGGCAAGTGATTGAGTCCGAAAGATTAACCTAAATCATACACTTTTGGGCGTAATTGAAACTCTGCTATTGAATCAATTGGTTGCCCTAGTGTGAAAGGCGGAGCGTGGTGGTGGGCTTGTCCTTGGGTATGCATAATTAAACGGTTGGCCGTTCTGGGTTTTAATTGATTGACCACAAAGCGGATCATATCAGAACGACTGAGGCGTTTGAGCTCTTCTAGGACCGTCTCACGTTGATCAAAGCTCCAGTCTTTATTACCGATTGCTACCCATAATCGTTGCGCTCGGCTTCTTAAGGTTGGATCGGCAGCGGCGATTTGGTTCCATAACCCTCGTTTACTGCTGTGCCATTGATATTCGTTTAATTCGAGCAATACCATGTAAAAAGCGTTTAAAAATTCATCGATTGAATTGATCAGTTCAATCGGTGCTGCATGCGGAGATTGAACGTAAAGGACAATGCCAGGGTGACGGTTAAGGGGCATGTTGCCAGTGCCCACCATATAACCGAGCTGCTGCTTGGTCCGTATTTCATGAAAAAACGTCGCTGACATTAGATGATTAGCGAGTGAATACAGGGCGATACTACGGGGCTGACTATCTGGCGATTGGTAATACACCACCACGGCAGAATCATCTTGATTGCAATGAACTTCATGTTGAAAAGATCCATGGTTGCCCAGCGTGATCAACGGGCGTAACGCTTCTTGATAAGCTTGATCGTTCACTCGTAAGGCCGTTTTTAGCATTTCGCCCAGGGTCAGCGCTTCTTGGGCTAACCAATCACCATACACGAACATCTCAACATGCAGTTTGGAGAGGATTAACTCAACAAAGGGCGCAAGATGCTCAAGCTTGATACTTTCGAGAGCGTTAAGTAAATCACTATAGGGAGGATTATTCGGTTGCAGTAATCCGGTCATCGCATTAAATAGCTGTGAAATAGGACGATCATGCGCTGCATTACGCCAGTTACGATGTAATTGCTGTTTAATCGTGGCAAAACGCGCTGGCTGAAAGTCACGTTGAGAAAATTTATCCAAAATCATCTTCATCAGTTGCGGTTGCTTTTGACTAAAGCCAGAAAGAGAGAGGGTAACACCGCCTTGATGGGCATAAAGGTTATAACTCATGCCGGCGATTTCCGCTTGATAGGTTTGGGTGGCTAAACTATCTAAGAACATCTCTACACATAAGCGAGTCATAACGATGTGACGAGTGCTTGATACGGCATGAGGGCTATCGATGGCCATATAGATCACACCTTTCGGAACCTGAAATTCAGTGTCTTGTTGATGCCATAATCTAAAGCCGGGTAATTCTTCAATAATCTGTGGTTGCGCAGTAGGATTGACAAACGGCTTGGGTTCTAATTGTTCGCAAATAAATGGGTTTTTACCGGGTAATCTCACTGGAAAATCAGTGACGATCGTGTGGTATTTAGTTAATTGCTGTTGAGTAAAGGGGCGACAAGCATAAGGCGTTCCATACCACTGTGCATTACGATCATAGCTGAGTCCTTGAGCGACTAAGGTTGCTCGTAAGTTCTCTGGTACCAGATAGCTGAGAATAGTGTTCAGTAAAGGTTCATCATAGGCTTGCATCATGTAATCACCATACATGATGTCCTCAGGCTGGTAATGTTGCATATTGATCACTAAGTGGCTGACAATATCGAGAGGGCGTGAGGTTTCTTGAAAACGGAAGACGGATTCAAGAACGGCTCTTTTTTCTAGATAGCGCCACTCATTAAGCCCTTCACGGCCAATCAGCGCTAAAGTTTGAAACAGCATCTGAATAATATCATCAACGTGCTCAATGCCTTGCTGAGTTAAGGTGCAACTGATAGCAAACTCTCGGTAATTGCTGCCGCTGGCTCCCCCTCCCGCAGAGAGGGATGTGATCCAATTGCGCTCTCTTAATGCCAATAATAAGCTGCCTTCCCCTTCATAACCCAATAAATGGGCAAAATAGGAGAGGGGTTTGTATTGATAATAGGCATCCGTACTCGGCATTGGGAAACTTAAGATCAGCTTGCGGGTTTCTTTTAATGGCTCAACATACAGCCATAATCCGGTATGTTTTTGTTCAACAAAGGGTTGCTGAATATTTTTATCGGCTTGTTGAGTATTAATAATGGTGGCAAAACCTTGTTCTACCGAGTGTTGTAACTCATCCAGTGATTGTGGGCCAACGATTGCTAGTGTCATGATATCAGCTGAGTAATAAGCTTGATAAAAAGCGATCACTTCATCACGAATGGATTGGCCGTTTCTATCGGCGAGAGTCTGTTGATTACCGACGGAAAATTTAGCAAAAGGGTGAGCTGGATTAATGGTTTCTTTGTGGACTTGATATAAACGTCTGGAGTCATCGTTTAATTTCATCTTAAATTCAGAATCAACTGCTTGACGTTCTTTATCTAGGGCTTCAGCATTGAATAGTGGGGCTAAAAAAAACTGACTGAAACGATCCAGTGCTTTGGCAAAGGCATTAGGATCGACATCAAAAAAGAAGCAACTATGCTCTGTTCCTGTCCAGGCGTTGTTGCTTCCACCGTGCTGACTAATAAAATTTTGAAACTCGCCTACTTTAGGGTATTTTTCAGTCCCTAGAAACAGCATATGTTCTAGATAATGTGCCATGCCAGGTCGGTCACTAGGATCATCAAAATGACCCACTTTAACCGCCAATGCCGCTGCGGATTTCTGTGCATCAAGTTCATGGATCAGTAAAACACGTAATCCATTGTTTAACGTGAGATAACGATAATGATGATTATCATTGGGGCTTATATGCACAGAGGGTCTCCAAACGGGAAATGAACAGTAAGTATGGCGCTGAAACCACAGCCTGCCAATTGACGGTGAGTAAATTTTTGAACAAACGGTCATTTTCATCGTGATAACAACTTTTTAGCAGAGTGTTAGCTTCATCGATGTCTTTAAGCCGTAGACTGTTATAATCATGACTATGGTCAATATGCCCTAGCAAAAAAGAGCATGCCGACAATAGGTTAATAGGTAAAAATATGAAAATTGTGATTATGCGTCATGGAGAAGCTGAACATTATGCGGACAGTGATGCAGAACGAGCGTTAACCGAAGCAGGACAAACAGCGTCTGCTGCGGTTGCTCGTGTGTTTGCTAAGCAGTCAGGATTAGACCAATTTGATAAAGTATTGGTGAGTCCTTACTTACGCGCTCAGCAAACTTGGCAGGCCATCTCGGGATATTTTTCGGTGGCTAAGGTAGAGACCTGTGACGATATTACGCCTTATGGTCAAGCTGAAGATGTGTTTGAGTATCTTGTGGCTCTGATTCAAACGGAACAACTCGAGACACTGCTGATTATTTCTCATTTGCCTTTGGTCGGTTATTTAGTGGCGGAATTGGTCGCCGGTCTCCCTGCGCCGATGTTTCCTACCTCTGGCGCGATCGGTTTAGAGTTTGACCCTGAGACAAGGCAAGCCAGTGTATTGTGGAATGTTTATCCCTAATCGGCACCAATAATTGTTGTCTATCACCCAAACAACTGGACGCTGAAACTTCATGTTGTTTGGGTAGTAAGCTGCCTTGGGTTTCAGGCAGCTTTTTTTATCATTCACTATGCTGATGAGGCAGATCTATTCTGATGGTCATGGTGAAGAAGATCGTTATTAAGATGAATCGTCATATTCTTGACATATACAACTGGACTAAAACTTGCATCTTTGCTGCTCGGTAGGATCTCGTATACCGTTTTGTCGTAACTTTCCATTAACTTATTACTTGCAGGCCTATGAAATTTACGCTGCCATTTGCTCATAAATTACCTAAGATTCCACAACGCAGTCTTCCTGCGATTGGTGCGCCAGTCATGGTACTGGCTACGTTGGCCATGGTGGTCTTACCGATACCTGCGTTTTTACTCGATTTATTTTTTACCTTTAACATTGCGTTATCGATGGTCGTGTTATTAGTGACGGTCTATACCCGACGCCCACTCGATTTCGCTGCCTTTCCAACTGTATTGTTAATTGCCACGTTATTACGTTTAGCCTTAAACGTGGCTTCAACTCGTGTGGTGTTATTGCATGGACATGAAGGTTCTGGTGCGGCTGGTAACGTTATTGAAGCCTTTGGTAGCGTAGTTATTGGTGGTAACTACGCGGTTGGTTTGGTGGTGTTCCTTATTCTAATGATCATTAACTTTATGGTCGTCACCAAAGGTGCGGGACGGATTTCAGAGGTGAGTGCACGCTTTACTCTTGATGCTTTACCCGGTAAGCAGATGGCCATTGATGCTGATTTAAACGCTGGTCTGATTGATCAAGAGCAAGCGAGAACTCGTCGTTTTGAAGTAACCAAAGAAGCGGATTTCTACGGGTCAATGGATGGTGCTTCAAAATTTGTTAAAGGTGATGCCATCGCCGGGATCTTGATTCTGTTCATCAATATTGTCGGTGGCTTAATTATCGGGATGATCCAATACGACCTGAGCTTTAGCCAAGCAATGGAAATCTATATTTTGTTGACCATTGGTGACGGTTTAGTGGCACAGATCCCTTCGTTACTGCTTTCTATCGGTGCGGCCATTATGGTTACTCGCCAAAATACCGATGAAGATATGGGTGAACAGCTCATTTTCCAGCTGTTTGATAATCCTAAAGCCTTAACCATCACCGCGGGCATACTTGGCATAATGGGGGTTGTTCCTGGTATGCCTCATTTTTCTTTTTTACTACTTGCTGTTTTAGCAGGGGGCGCGGCTTATTGGTTGCAACGAAAACAGGCAAGAGAGAAAGAAGAAGCGAAGTTGCCCGTTAAAGCCGAAGGCGACGCTCCGACATTACGTGAATTATCGTGGGATGATGTACAGCCTGTCGATGTTATTGGTCTGGAAGTTGGCTACCGTTTGATCCCCTTAGTCGATAGAGATCAAGGGGGCGAACTGCTGGAGCGTGTTAAAGGGGTGCGCAAAAAACTGTCACAAGATTTTGGTTTTCTAATTCCTCCGGTGCACATTCGCGATAATCTTGAGCTGACACCAAATAGCTACCGAATTACCCTCATGGGCGTCGCGGTGGGCGAAGCTGAAATTAGACCCGATCAAGAACTCGCCATTAACCCAGGGCAAGTGTATGGAATGATCGACGGTGAACACACTTACGATCCCGCTTTTGGTTTAGAAGCAGTGTGGATACGTGAAGAGCAGCGAGAGCATGCTCAAGCACTGGGTTACACAGTGGTTGACGCCTCTACGGTATTAGCGACACATTTAAGCCAATTGCTCACCAATAACGCTGCACAATTAATTGGTCATGAAGAAGTACAAAACTTACTTGAGCTACTTGGACGGACGGCACCGAGATTAGTCGATGGTTTTGTCCCTGATCAGTTATCGTTAGGCGTTGTGGTGAAAGTATTACAAAACTTACTCAATGAAGCGATCCCGATTCGAGATATCCGCACGATTGTTCAAACCTTGTCTGAATATGCGAGTAAGAGTCAAGAACCTGACATTTTGACCGCTGCGGTGCGTATCGCATTGAAACGATTAATTGTTCAAGAAATCAATGGTATAGAGCCAGAGTTGCCGGTTATCACGCTGATCCCTGAGCTGGAACAGATATTGCATCAAACTATGCAAGCTTCAGGCGGAGAGTCTGCAGGCATTGAACCTGGTTTGGCGGAACGTTTACAAATGGCGCTTAGCCAAGCGACTCAAGAGCAAGAGCTTAAAGGGGAACCCGCTGTATTATTGACTTCAGGCGTCTTGCGTTCAACGTTAGCCAAGTTTGTCAAAAATACGATTCCAAATCTCAGAGTTCTCTCCTATCAAGAGATCCCGGATGAGAAACAGATTCGAATTGTACAGGCAGTGGGTAACTAACCACTTTAACCAACAGTACGGATATCTGCCTTGAAAATTAAACGATTTTTTGCGAAAGACATGCGAATGGCGCTGCTGCAAGTGAAAGAAGAGCTTGGAGCGGACGCGGTGATCATGTCGAATAAAAAAGTCGCAGGAGGTGTCGAAATTGTCGCCGCGGTCGATGCGGATTCAGCTTCATCTGCCCCTGCAGCGACGAAACAGTATCGTGCTTCGCCTGCTCAGTATGATAATCGTAAGCCAAGCCCATCAACACGCAATAGCGCAAGAGAGCTGGAAGACGACCGAGTCAGCTTAAAAGCCAGCAATGCGAATGGCGCTTCTATGACTCAGCGTTTTGCCAGCATGCTGAAACAGTACAGCCAAACACCAGATACCGAACATCGCGCCGAAAATGAAGACTCATTAACGGCCTTGTTGCAGCGCAACCAGACCAAAACGGCCCCTAATCGACAATTGGCGAATGAAAGCGCACTCGCAAAGTTAATGGCCGAAGAGAATCCCACTCCTCGTCAACGCCCACGTCTAGACTCTTCGCGTTACGAACCGAAACGAGATAATGAGCCAACATTAACTCAACAAGAGTTAGAGAGCATGCGCGAAGAGATGAACTCGATTCGTCGCTTGCTTGAGCACCAAGTGTCGGGGTTAATGTGGCAAGAAGTGGAACGTCGCGAACCCTTGCGAGCGATGTTGATTAAACGTTTAGAGCGAATGGGCCTCTCTTTGGAATTGGCCGATCAATTAGCCTGTTATATCCCTGAAGAAACACCACCACCGAAAGCGTGGAAGGCGTTACTTGGCTTAGTCTCTGATCAAATTCCTGTGGTGAAAAAAGACATCTTACAACGCGGTGGTGTCGTTGCTTTACTTGGTCCCACTGGGGTTGGTAAAACCACAACGGTCGCTAAATTGGCAGCTCGTGCGGCGATGGAGTATGGCTCAGATAATGTGGCATTAATAACCACCGATACTTATCGAATAGGCGCTCATGAACAACTCTCGATTTATGGTCGAATTATGGGATGTCCAGTAAGAGTTGCTAAAGATTCCAAAGAGTTAGCCGATGTAATTCATCAGTTACGTAATCGACGCTTGATCCTTGTTGATACTGCGGGAATGGGCCAGCGTGATGTACGTTTATCTGAACAATTGGATACCTTAATGCAAGAGAGTGATGAAGTGATTCACAGCTACCTTGTATTACCCGCTACAGCACAGCGTAAAGTGCTACAGGAAACCATTGAGCACTTTCGAAGAATTCCTCTTTCTGGGTGCATTATGACTAAGCTCGATGAGTGTTTGAGCTTGGGAGAGTTTGTCAGTGTTGTCGTTCAAAATGCGTTACCCGTTGCTTATATTGCCAACGGACAACGCGTACCCGAAGACATAGTGATTGCTCAGCCAAAGTACATGGTGGCAAAAGCAAATGAGTTACTAGAGAAGTCGACAGAGAATGAACCTCATTACTGGAATAGCGATTCAGAGAGATTCTAGGCGGCGGACAAATATGACGAATAAAATGATATATGATCAAGCAAGCGGCCTACGCCGTTTAACTCAACCTTCAGTCACGAAAGTGATCGCCGTAACCGGTGGAAAAGGCGGAGTTGGCAAGTCTAACGTAGCGCTTGGTATGGCTATCTGTATGGCCCGCCAAGGAAAAAAAGTCATGGTGTTGGATGCCGACTTAGGATTAGCTAATGTTGACGTTATGCTAGGGATTCGGCCTAAACGTAACTTAGGTCACGTATTAGCAGGTGAATGTGAATTAAAAGACTCCATTGTTGAAGGTCCGCATGGTATAAAAATCATTCCTGCGACATCCGGTACTCAATCGATGACCGAGTTAACTCATGCTCAGCATGTCGGGTTAATCAGAGCGTTTGGTTCACTTGAAGATGAGATGGATATTCTACTGGTTGATACCGCTGCAGGGATTTCTGACATGGTCGTGAGTTTCTCTCGTGCGGCGCAGGATGTGGTTGTGGTAGTATGCGACGAACCGACTTCTATCACCGATGCATATGCCTTGATCAAACTTTTGAGTAGAGAACATCAAGTTGAGCGATTTAAAATTGTCGCTAACATGGTGAGAAGCTATCGTGAAGGGAGAGAGTTATTCGCAAAATTGACTTTAGTCACAGAGCGATTTTTAAATGTCGGGTTAGAACTCGTCGCCTGCATTCCTTTAGACGATAATGTACGACAGGCAGTAAAAAGACAGAAAATTGTCGTTGATGCTTATCCTCGCTCTCCAGCTTCATTGGCCATTAATTCATTAGCCAATAAAGCACTCACTTGGCCAATACCACGTACGCCAAGTGGTCATTTGGAGTTTTTTGTAGAGCGACTGCTTAATCGAACTGAACCAGTAGAGGAACCTTTTGGTGAATAAAGCGCTGACTTACGATCAATACGGTAATATGACTAGCCAGAAGCTATTTCTGGAAAAATATGCTGTATTGGTTAAGCGTATAGCTCATCATTTAATCGGGCGTTTGCCACCTAGCGTACTTATTGAAGATTTAATGCAAGCTGGCATGATCGGCTTGCTTGAAGCGCAAAAAAATTACGATGGAAGTAAAGGGGCAAGTTTTGAAACCTATGCAGGGATTCGAATTCGTGGTGCAATGTTGGACGACATTCGCCGCGGAGATTGGGTTCCCCGCTCGGTTCACAAGCATAATCGAGAGATCAGTCAAGCTATCGCGATATTAGAGGGTGAATTATGTCGCGACCCAAGTGATGCAGAAATTGCGCAGCATTTAGGGATGTCTCTTGAACACTATCACAACGCATTAACGGATATTAGTTGCTCAAGGATAGTGGGTATCGAAGATCTTGGCGTATCGGATGATGCTATTTCGCCATTGGATGATGCGGAGGACAATGCCCCTTTTCAGGGGGTGGCCGACGAATTATTCCGTAAAGCATTGGTTGAATCAATAAAATCACTTCCAGAACGTGAAGCTTTGGTACTTTCGCTCTATTATGATGAAGAGCTAAACTTAAAAGAAATCGGTGAAGTAATTGGCGTGAGCGAGTCCCGCGTGAGTCAAATACTGAGCCAATCTATGCAACGTCTGCGAACTAAGTTGAGTTCTTGGACACAAAACGACTAAATATCACTGACTTTGAACTCAGTGGAGGCAATTTTGAATAAAAATATGAAAATCCTTATTGTTGACGATTTTTCAACAATGCGCCGTATAGTAAAAAACCTACTTCGTGATTTGGGTTTTAATAATACCCAAGAAGCGGACGACGGTTTGACGGCGTTGCCAATGCTAAAAAAAGGTGGTTTTGATTTTGTGGTCACTGACTGGAACATGCCGGGTATGCAAGGCATTGATCTGCTCAAAAATATTCGCGCAGATGCAGAGCTTAAGCACTTACCTGTACTGATGATTACCGCAGAAGCCAAGCGTGAGCAAATCATAGAAGCTGCTCAAGCGGGGGTTAATGGCTATATCGTGAAACCATTTACGGCTGCTACGCTAAAAGAAAAGTTAGATAAGATTTTTGACCGCCTATAATTTTAAAGCACGGGTCAAAAGTTCATTGAGAATTTTTTGCATGTAAGCGGCAACGTTAATCGTACAAAAAATAGTCAGCGAACAGGTATTTATCCATTATGTGAGCAAGGCTAAGACAGGATGATTTCATTAGAACAAGCAAAAGAACTCGTTCAACTATTAGAAAATGGTCAGCAAGATAGCGCCAATACACTGGTTCAACAAGTGTATGAATCTGAAGGCAATCCAATGCTAAAGGAGATCGGCGTATTGACTCGCGATCTGCATGATTCTTTGCGCCAGTTTCAAGTTGATGAGCGAATGAGTCAAATTGCTAACGACGAAATGCCTGATGCCAGAGATAGATTGCATTATGTCATTGATAAAACTGAAGTCGCTGCCAATAAAACAATGGATGCGGTTGATCGCTGCTTACCGATAGCCGACAACCTACATGGAAGTTTGCTACTCATTCGACCACAGTGGAATGCGCTTATGCGCGGTAAAATTGACTTGAATGAATTTAAAGCACTTTGCCATCGTATTGATGATCTTCTTTCGCAAATAGAAGGCAATAGTAGTGAGCTTCGAGGGCAATTAACCGAAATTTTGATGGCGCAAGATTTTCAAGATTTAACGGGACAAATTATCCGCCGAGTGATCACCTTAGTCAATGAGGTGGAAGGTCGCTTAGTAGAGATCTTGACCGTATTTGGTAAAAATCAATTACAACAATCAGGAAAAGTTGAAAAAGCACCTTGTGAGCCAGAGGGACCAATCATTAATCCTCATGAGCGTACAGATGCAGTTTCATCGCAAGACGATGTCGATGATTTATTATCGAGTCTTGGATTTTAGGGGTAAAGTATGAGCTACGATTTAGACGACGACATTCTTCAAGACTTTCTGGTTGAAGCTGGCGAGATTCTCGAGTTGTTATCAGAACAGCTAGTAGAGTTAGAAAATAACCCACAAGACCGCGAACTTCTTAATGCCATTTTCCGCGGTTTTCACACTGTAAAAGGCGGCGCTGGCTTTCTCTCGCTCACCGAACTGGTAGAAACCTGTCACGGTGCAGAAAACGTGTTTGACTATTTACGTAATGGTCAACGTAGTGTCAACGCTCGTTTGATGGATGTGATGCTACGTGCTTTGGATACGGTGAATGAGCAGTTTCAAGCGGTACAAAATCAAGAGCCATTGCAGCCAGCTGATCCGATCTTAATTCAAGAATTGCATGATATGTGTAAGCCTGAATCTGAGGATGAACCTGAAGGTGCGGCGTCGGCTGACACGGTTGAAGACATCGAACCTGAAGCTGACTCCGAATCTCATGTACCAGCGCCTTCTGAAGATGTGACCGCTCAAGCCTCGAGTAACGCTCATATCGATGCTAACTCGATTGATGATATTAGTGATGATGAGTTTGAAAGCTTACTTGATGAGTTGCACGGTAAAGGTCGTAGTCCTGGTGCGGAAAAGGCGGCCAGTGAAGCTGCCAAATCTCAGCCATCACCAGCATCAGCACCTGCTGCTTCAGGTGATATTACTGATGATGAGTTTGAAAAATTACTTGATGAGCTGCATGGAAAAGGCAAAAGTCCCTCATTACATGGTTCTGGAGAAGCCCCCTCTCCAACGGTATCGTCACAACCCGCGGTAAAAGCAACACCATCGAATGTGAACGCTAATGGCGATATCATGACCGATGAAGAGTTTGAACGTTTATTAGATGAGTTACACGGCAGTGGTAAAGGACCATCGATCGAAGAGCTAGAAATGGCTACGCGCCCAGCGGCAGCCAATGCTACTCAGGCAGCAAAAACCGCTGCACCAGCCAGTCCATCTATTGAAAAGAAACCAGTAGAACAACCTAAGCCTAAAGCTGCTGCTGCCCCTGCCGCTGCGCCAGCACCAGCTAAACCTGCCCCAATCGCTAAGGCAACGGATACCAACTCAGACAAGAACGAGCTAGTTGCTGCTGGTTCTGGCGGTGCTAAAAAACCTCAAGTAGAGGCGTCAGTTAGGGTAGATACCTCGACGCTTGATACCATCATGAATATGGTGGGTGAGTTGGTATTAGTGCGTAACCGACTGTTGAGTCTTGGCCTTAATAGTAATGATGAAGAGATGTCTAAAGCGGTCTCTAATCTTGATGTGGTGACGGCAGACTTACAAGGCGCGGTAATGAAAACGCGCATGCAACCGATTAAGAAAGTATTTGGTCGCTTCCCTCGCGTTGTTCGTGATTTGGCTCGAACCTTGAACAAAGATATTGTTTTGGAGTTGAAAGGGGAAGAAACCGATCTGGATAAAAACTTAGTAGAAGCGCTTGCCGATCCATTGATTCACTTAGTACGCAACTCCGTTGACCATGGTATTGAAATGCCCGACGACCGTGTTGCGGCAGGGAAACCGCGTACGGGTAAAGTTATCCTCTCTGCGTCTCAGGAAGGCGACCATATTGAGCTGGCGATCGTTGATGATGGCGGTGGTATGGATCCCGATAAACTGCGAGCGATTGCGGTTAAACGTGGCATGATGGATGAAGATGCGGCTTCTCGATTGACGAATAAAGAGTGTTTTAACCTGATTTTTATGCCGGGCTTTTCCAGTAAAGAGAAAATTTCTGATATTTCTGGACGCGGCGTAGGGATGGATGTGGTTAAAACCGCGATTAATACCCTTAACGGTTCGATTGATATTGATTCTGAACTCACGAAAGGGACCAAAATCACCATTAAAGTTCCGTTAACTCTGGCTATTTTGCCTACGTTAATGGTGGGAGTGGCAGGTCATCCATTCGCTTTACCGCTCGCGAGTGTTAATGAAATCTTCCACCTTGATTTACGCCGGACCAATATTGTCGATGGTCAGCTAACGATTATTGTGCGTGAAAAATCCATTCCGTTGTTCTATCTACAAAATTGGCTAGCCCCTCAGGCGGGTAAAGTCGAGCCTCGTAAAGGCCATGGCCATGTAGTTATTGTACAAATTGGTAACCAACGCGTTGGCCTAGTTGTGGATACATTAATTGGCCAAGAAGAGGTGGTGATTAAGCCTCTCGATAAATTGTTACAAGGTACGCCTGGTATGTCTGGTGCTACGATAACCAGTGATGGTCATATAGCCTTGATACTTGATGTCTCTGATTTACTTAAGAAATACGCAGCTGCTTCGCGTATCTAGTGGTCGATAGACCACCCAAATGATAAGGGTAACTATGCCGATTAAAGTCTTAGTTGTTGATGATTCAAGTTTCTTTCGACGCCGAGTGAGTGAAATCATCAATGCTGAATCGCGCTTAGAAGTGATTGATGTGGCGACTAATGGCCGAGAAGCTGTCGATAAAGCCATGCGTCTAAAACCAGATGTCATCACCATGGATATTGAGATGCCGGTGATGGATGGAATTAGTGCCGTACGTGAGATCATGGCTAATAATCCAACGCCAATTCTAATGTTTTCATCGCTGACTCATGATGGTGCCAAAGCGACACTGGATGCGTTAGATGCTGGCGCTTTAGACTTTTTGCCGAAAAAATTTGAAGATATAGCCCGCAATCGAGAAGATGCAGTCACTTTATTGCAGCAACGAGTGTTACAAATTGCGGCGAAACGCAATTTTATGCGTCGTCCGGTGGTCACCAGTAGTGTCACGTCCTCGAACCTTGCCTCGCGCTCGTCATCTGACTCATCAGCGTCAGCTCAGGGACGAGTGGCAACTGCACCTTCAGCATTATCACGCTTTAAAGCAACCGGTAAAAAGTACCAATTAACCGCGATTGGTACGTCAACCGGAGGCCCCGTTGCGCTACAGAAAATCTTAACTAAATTGCCGGCTAATTATCCTCATCCGATCATTTTGATCCAACATATGCCAGCCACCTTCACTGGTGCTTTTGCAAGTCGCCTGAACTCTTTGTGTAAAATTCAGGTGAAAGAAGCCGAAGATGGTGATGTTCTTAAACCGGGTACCGCTTATCTCGCCCCTGGCGGTAAACAGATGATGTTAGATGGTCGCCCAGGAGCGGCCAGATTACGCATTATTGATGGCGGAGAACGGATGAACTACAAACCGTGTGTTGATGTGACATTTGGTTCTGCCTCTAAGATTTTCGGGGATAAAGTCTTATCGATGATCCTCACAGGGATGGGGGCTGATGGTCGCGAGGGTGCTCGTATGTTGCAATCTGCTGGAGCAACAGTTTGGGCGCAAGATGAAGAGAGTTGCGTTGTTTATGGCATGCCGCAAGCGGTTTCCAAAGCGGGAATCTCATCTGAAGATTTGCCCTTGGATCGCATCGCAGAACGTATGCTAATTGAAGTTGGCTTGAGTTAAGGAAACGTTAATGATTGTTTGGAGTGTGGCAAACCAGAAAGGAGGCGTAGGTAAAACTACTACGACCATTACCCTTGCTGGCTTATTAAGCCAACAAGGTAAGCGCGTTTTGCTGGTCGATACCGATCCCCATGCATCATTAACGACTTATTTAGGCTATGATTCTGATGCCGTGCCAACGAGCCTTTTTGATCTATTTCAGTTACGCGAGTTTAATGAACAAAATGTCGAGCCATTAATCTTACGTACCGATATTGAAAATATGGATCTGATCCCTGCTCATATGTCATTAGCTACCTTAGATCGAGTTATGGGTAATCGCAGTGGTATGGGATTAATACTTAAACGTTCATTGCTTGCTCTACGCCATCGTTATGACTACGTATTAATTGACTGCCCTCCGATTCTTGGGGTGATGATGGTGAATGCGTTGGCGGCGAGTGACCGTATTTTAATCCCAGTGCAAACTGAATTCTTGGCAATGAAAGGATTAGAACGCATGGTCCGTACATTAGCGATCATGCAAAAGTCACGCAATCGCGAGTTTAAAGTCACCATTGTGCCTACGATGTACGACAAACGAACTCGTGCGTCATTACAAACTTTGACTCAGCTAAAGAAAGATTACCCTGAACAGGTATGGGCATCTGCGGTTCCTATTGATACTAAATTCCGTGACGCAAGTTTGAAGCGTCTACCCGCTTCTCATTTTGCAGAAGGAAGCCGAGGAGTGTTTGCTTACAAACAGCTGTTACTCTTCTTAGAGAGGTTGGCTATCGATGAGTAACTCCTTACTATCTAGCGAACAAGCACTGGATGATTACTTCGCGGCTCTACTAGAGGAAGAGCTGGATGAGCCGAATTGGCAAGATGGTCCTTTTTCGACCACGCTTATTAGTCATTCAATAGATGATCCTCAACCTCAACCTGCTCGCCAGCGGAGTGCAGAAAGCTATATCGATCAAGAATTAGTCGAATTTGAGTTGCCTAATTTAGATGACGTACAACGCTTGCTGAGTCAATTAGAGAGCAGTAATCCTGTCGCTGAGCTTGATCTTGAAGTGGTTATGGCAGAAAACACCACTCAAATTGCTCAAACGGTTACTGAGACGGTAGTGGAAGAAATTCAAGAATGGGATATTGAAGAGACGCTTGTTGAGTCTGATCCTGTTATCACGATTGAAGAGCCAGAGCTGTTTGTTGAGGAACCCTCTTTACAGCCTTTGGAAGCAGAGCCTGAGGTGATCATCGAGCCGGTTATGGCAGATGACACGTTAGTGACCGAGGACACACAACCTGATCCATTCGGCATTGGACAGTGGCAATGTCCGATCCGTGAACAAAATTTTCAAGTTTTGTATTTTGATGTTAACGGAGTGACTTTCGCCGTACCACTGGATGAGTTAGGTGGTATTCATCGTAAAGCTACGTTGAACCATCTGATTGGACGACCAGCATGGTATTTAGGCTTACAAACTAACCGAGATTCACAGTTGGATGTGGTCGATACGGCGAAATGGGTAATGTCTGATAAATTAGCGGATGATACGTACAAAAAAGACTATCAATATATAGTCATGTTAGATAACAGCCTGTGGGGCTTAGCTTGTACTAAACTATTAGGTACTGAATGGTTAAGTAGCGATAAGGTACGCTGGCGAGAGCAAGTGGGCAAACGACCTTGGCTCGCAGGAATGGTTAAAGAAAAAATGTGCGCTTTGATACACGTTCATGCATTAATCGCTATGCTTAATGCAGGTCTTGATGTCCAAGCGCTCGATAAATAATACATATTTTGTCGGTCACGACTTAAAGAGGAAAAGGTATGTCTGAAGTAGAAGTGAGAAAAGAACACTCAAATGATGAAGTGCTTCAGTGGGTAACATTTCAATTGGAAGAAGAGACTTATGGCGTCAATGTGATGCAAGTCCGCGAAGTGTTACGTTACACCGAGATCGCACCCGTCCCAGGGTCGCCTGACTATGTTTTAGGAATTATTAACCTACGTGGTAATGTTGTCACCGTTATTGATACACGTTCACGTTTTGGTCTGATGCAAGGTGAAATCACCGACAATACACGAATCATTGTCATTGAATCTGAGCGTCAAGTGATTGGTATCTTAGTCGATAGCGTTGCTGAGGTGGTTTACTTACGTTCATCGGAAATTGATACCACGCCAAGTGTCGGTACAGAAGAGAGTTCTAAGTTTATCCAAGGCGTGAGTAATCGTGATGGAAAACTGCTTATTTTGGTTGATCTCAATAAACTGCTATCGCAAGAAGAGTGGGACGATATGGCTCATCTCTAATGAGTGATTTTTTACACTTTACGCCTTCTGTCCTTGCAGGGGGAGCGGCGTTCATTGTTGTACTATTAACGCTTGGGTTGTGGTTTTTGCGCCGTTCATTAACTCGCCAAGGCGATTATTTTCGTCAACAAGTTCGCCAGCTTGATAAAGAGTTGCAAAAAGCCACCAAGCAGTTGTTAGAAGTGCGTTCTGCTGCAATCGGCCTTGGGCAAAAAGTCACAGGGCAACAAGAGATCATCGTTCACTTAAGTGAGCGTCTTAAGCAGTTAGAAAATGTTGATACCGATGCCCGCCTATACAGTCGGGCAAGTAAAATGGTCAAGTTAGGCGCTGACATTGATGAGCTTATCGAAGAGTGTGAGTTACCTAAAGCCGAAGCGGAATTAATGTTATCATTGCAAAAAAAATTGGCCGGTAAAGAATCTATTCCACCTTTAAGTAGCGATCCGGAAGGGCGCATGCCTGCTTCTAATACGGGTAAAAGACCGACTCGTAAATCTTCTCTTTAAATAAAAGTCAAATGAGAGTGTTACACTTTCTTTTGGCTTTTATTTTCGTAAACCATTATAAGAAGTTTGCTTACTATCGTCTCATAGGCGGGATTTTGGCCGTTTTTTCATCGATAATGTTCAGGTTAATAACGAGTTTAGCGCTAATTCTATTTTGTCTCTGGGATGCTGTGTTAGTATCAACGGTTTTGAATAACTCATTAATCATTTTTATTGGTTACTAAAAATGATTAATAGCAATCGACGCTTTTTGTTTACTGATGACCGAGCGTTAATATTCTGGTTACATCAATAAGACAAATTCGACGATAATATGATATTTTAAGGCTCATATTGTTATATTCACCCTATTTTTATATTGTAAAAGTCGAGCAATGTCGCAATGACTTTTCACCAATTGGATTATGACCATGCCCAGCCGTTTGTTACGGATAGCAATGCTTTTATTGATGCTGGTACTGGCCGGATGTAGCTCGGTACCTGAAAATGCACATAATGAATCACATCCTAATGACCCTTTAGAGGGGTTTAATCGCGCGATGTGGAAAATTAACTACGATTACCTAGATCCCTACCTAGCTCGTCCTGTTTCACTGGCTTATGTCGATTATGTCCCGTCACCATTAAGACGCGGTTTAGCGAATTTCTTATCTAATTTAGATGAGCCAGCCAGTATGGTTAATAACCTGATCATGGGGAATGGCGAAAAAGCGCTCGATCATTTTAACCGTTTTTGGTTAAACAGTACTTTTGGGCTTTTAGGTTTGATTGATATCGCCTCAGAAGCCGGAATTCGTAAGCATGATGATAAACAATTTGGTGATGCGATAGGTTATTACGGTGTCGGTAACGGACCATACTTAATGGTACCGGGGTATGGACCCTATACTGTGCGGGAAGTGGCGGATACGGTTGATGGTTGGTATGTTCCTCTTGCGTATTTGAATATTTGGGGAAGTATTGGTAAATGGGCGGTTCAAGGAATGGAAACCCGAGCCGCTTTAGTGCCTCAAGAAGCCATGCTACAGCGTTCTCCTGATCCTTACGCATTAACGCGAGAAGTCTATTTACAACGTCGTGACTTTAAAGCTGAACGAGACACAGAACATTACGACACTGATCAAGAAGATTTCCTTGATGATTACCTCGACGGCGGATTCTAGTTTTTCTTGATACCATCTGTTATTGAGATCCAATGAGTGCAGGTCACTTGACCCTAAAGTGATCTGCACTTTCTATTTCTGTATTCTCTTTGCCATCATGCTGACATGACTCGTCCACTGAAATAGTCATTAGTCACAATGTATTCGGTATTACGTATAAGCTCATCTTGAATTTCAGCCCAATGCAGATTGTGATGATTGCCTCCCGCCATCGGGATCACGCCACCGACACGAATATTATAGGGCGTTAACTCTCTGGCCCAACTTTGGGTAAAGCCGGCAACCATAGAATTGGTATTTTCCATTCCAGCTTGTTGTTGTGCGGTATTGTGCCAGACGAGATTAACAATCACTCCTTTTGCTTGATGCTGACGCATCCTTTCTGAGCAAGTTTGCCCAAAGGTAAAGAGGGATGAAGCCATATTGGCCAATTGTTGAATAAAACGCTCTGTAGGCTGTTCATCCACCAAAGAAGGAAAACTGACGCTTGGCCAGTGATTGATTAACACGTCCGGGGCTGAGTGGTAGGTGGTTTCAATATAATCAAATAACTGATGAATACTCGTTGGAGAGCGGTCGGGTAACGTGTAGTAATGAACACGATGACTGATCGCGTAGCAATGCTGCCAGGTGGTGACTAAAGCACTATGATTGGTATCACATAATATAACGTTAGCCCCCAAACGAGCAAAATGCATCGCCAGCGTGCTGCCCAGTAGCGAATTAGCTGAAGTAATTAAAATTAATGCACTTTTAATTTTCATTGTGTGCCTTCCTTGGAGGTGCCGTGACCATCGAGTACATTAAGCATGGTTGACAGTTTGATATGATGGTGTGAATTGCTTCAAATAAACCCAGTTGTTCGAAAAGCAATCGTTTTTTCTTTGCGCTTATTCACATTCGGCGACAAGGCTTAAGCAAAAATATACACAGCTGCTCTAGGGGCGGTTGGCTTTTGGGGGGATAAAAAGAGAAACTTTTTGATCGATGATTCGCTATTTTTAGCGCCGTCGAGATATATCCTATACCTGAGCTCGTAGTTGATCTTGCCTAAGGGCGTGATTAAGCTGAGGATATAAATCCATTATCATCAACGTCTTATTCTCTTGCTGTGCGAGATGACGGCGGTCATGCCCAGAGAGATTTAAATACACGTCTTCTGGGAAATTTTCAGTGTCTTCAGGGAGGTAAGTGAGCACTTCAGGTTGCAAATAGTGCGACAGTTTGGCGCTCGCCATGCCGCCAGAGTGAAACAGTTTTGCTTGCTGAGCCGAAATAGCGTAAGAGCTTTGATCATTGCGTAGTGCTTGACATGCTGGCAGTTCAAAGCGTTGACGTAGCTGATCTTCAGTCGTACGGTGAGTGGTGATCGGCTCGATGGGCGTGGTATCGCGAACGTCATTAGAGAAGAGTGCCATGAATAGAGCGAAATCGGCATGACGACCTTGCTGTACCGCTTGGTTGACCCCAGTTCCGAGCTGTAACTCATTAATTATTCCGGCTTTGTCTAATGTATGTACTTGCATGGTTTCTCCTCAATGCACCACTAATAACGGCACATGAAGGAAAAACTTTAATAAAAAAAGCCTACCTTATTTGAGGTAGGCTTATCGGTTGGAGCGTTATTCGGCTCTCACCTCTTAATCAACCAAGATTACTTCGCTAGGTTTTGTGCAACAAATTCCCAGTTGACTAGAGCCCAGAAGCCGTTCATGTAGTCTGGACGGAGGTTACGGTAGTCAATGTAGTAAGCATGTTCCCACAGATCAACGGTCAATAAAGGCGTTACGCCCTCTTCAGTGATTGGGGTTGCTGCGTTAGAAGTATTGATAATCGCCAATGAACCATCTGCTTTTTTCACTAGCCAAGTCCACGACGAACCGAAGTTGTTGATCGCAGAATCAGTGAATTTTGCTTTAAAATCAGCAAATGAACCGAAGGCTGCATTGATGGCTTCTGCCACTGCGCCTGTTGGCTCACCACCGCCGTTTGGAGATAGGCAGTGCCAGTAGAAAGTGTGGTTCCATACCTGTGCCGCATTATTAAAAATACCGCCCGTTGACGTTTTGATGATCTCTTCGAGAGATTTGCCTTCAAACTCTGTACCTGGGATCAGACCATTCAATTTTACGACATAAGTATTATGGTGTTTACCGTGGTGGTAATCCAAAGTCTCTGCTGAAATGTGCGGTTGTAGCGCATCTTTTGCGTAAGGTAGTGCTGGTAGTTCAAATGCCATTGTTCAATTCTCCGTTGTTGAGAGGAAAGAAACGACTAAGCAGACGAGGTCAAATACAGGTTACGGCCCACGACTGATGTAGACACTTCTTTGATTGCTTCCAGTGTTATTGTAATGGAGTCGATAAAACTGACTTGCTATGCATTTTAGCAAGTTTTTACTTTATTAACACCCCAAGTGAAAGAAAAAGTTCAGTTAAGTCAATATACCGCGATCACTTGATACTTACTCTGCTAAATCCATAAACAGAATGTGCTTTTTATTCTCTCTTAATGATTTAGAATGGAAGGGATTAACTTAGCCATCCATTAAGAGGAAGCAATGGAAACCATCGATAAAATTAAACAGCAACTTGCCGAAAACCCAATTCTTCTTTATATGAAAGGGTCACCTAAACTGCCAAGCTGTGGTTTCTCTTCGCAAGCCGCTCAAGCGTTAATGGCGTGCGGTGAAAAATTTGCCTACGTCGATATCTTACAAAATCCAGATATTCGCGCAGAGCTACCGGTTTATGCTCAGTGGCCTACTTTTCCCCAGTTATGGGTTGAAGGTGAATTGATTGGTGGTTGTGACATTATTTTGGAAATGTTCCAAAAAGGTGAACTACAGCCATTAATTAAAGAAGCGGCCGCACGTAACGCGACAGATGAAGCGTAACACTGTATAAAAAAACAGTTTAGCTTGATTTTTTAGGGTCACATTGGTTAATGTGGCCCTAATTTTTTCTGATTTTAGACTGTTATGAGCCGCTTATTCATTGCTGAAAAACCCAGTTTAGCCCGAGCCATTGCTGATGCGTTGCCCAAGCCCCATAAAAAGCAGCAAGGTTTTATTGAATGTGCCAATGGCGATAAGGTGACTTGGTGTATTGGTCATTTACTGGAGCAAGTGGAACCGGACAGCTATGATCCGCGATACAAAAAGTGGAATTTGGCTGATTTACCCATCCTACCCGAAAAGTGGCAATTGAAGCCGCGGAAAACGGCGAGTCAACAATTGGCCGTAGTGCGTAAGTTACTAAAAAGTAGCCAAGAAATTGTCCATGCTGGCGATCCAGATCGCGAAGGTCAACTGTTGGTTGATGAGGTTATCGATTATTGTCAGGTCTCTAAACAAAAGCAGCAAACCATTCAACGTTTACTGATCAGCGATCTCAATTTGCCTGCGGTGAAACGCGCACTTTCAACAATGCGCAGTAATCGTGAATTTATTCCATTGTCGATTTCAGCCTTAGCACGCTCTCGGGCTGACTGGTTATACGGTATGAATATGTCTCGTGCTTATACCTTGCTTGGACAAAAAGCGGGTTATCAAGGGGTATTATCCGTTGGTCGAGTGCAAACACCTATACTGGGTTTGGTGGTCCGTCGTGATGCCGAGATAGCCCATTTTGTCGCCCATGATTATTTTACCTTACACGCATTGATCCCTTATCAAGTCGAAGGGCATGAGTTTGATATTCGCGCTCGCTGGCAGCCTAGTGACGCCTGCCAGCCTTGGCAAGATGAAGAGGGACGAGTGTTAAACCGCGCTTTGGTTGAAAATGTTGCCCGTCGTATTCAACATCAGCCAGCGATTGTTGTGGCGTCAGAACAAACGCAAACTAAGCAAGCAGCACCACTGCCTTATTCATTATCGGCCTTACAAATTGATGCTGCCAAGCGCTATGGTTTGAGTGCTCAACAAGTATTGGATATTTGTCAGTCACTGTATGAAAAATACAAGTTAATCACTTATCCACGTTCCGACAGTCGTTATTTACCTAAAGAACATTTAACTCAGGCGGATACGATACTGACGGCGATTGCTCATAATCTTCAGCCATTACAAACTGCGGTCGCCGGTGCAGACCGTACATTCCGTTCTAAAGCGTGGAACGACAGTAAAGTTGATGCGCATCATGCGATTATTCCTACCCCTAAGCAAAGTGCTGTACATGGACTTTCTGCTGCTGAGCAGAATATTTATCAGTTAATTGCTCGCCAGTACGTACTGCAATTTTATCCTCCCGCAGTATACGCTGAAGCTAAACTCGTATTTACCATTGCAGGAGGAACCTTTATTGCTAAAGGCAGACAATTGGTGTTCGCAGGCTGGAAAAGTGTCATAGGCCAACAAGAGCAACCTGAGGATGGAATTGATACTGTGCCGCCGCTACCAAAGGGGACATCGTTGATCTGTCGCGAAGGAGAGATGAAAACTTGCCAGACCGAACCGCCGCGTTATTTTACTGAGGCAACGTTATTGCAAGCGATGACGGGGATCGCCCGCTTTGTTGAAGATAAAGAGCTTAAGAAAATTCTTCGTGAGACCGATGGGTTAGGCACAGAAGCCACTCGAGCTGGCATCTTAGATACGTTATTCAAGCGTCAATTACTGACACGAGAAGGAAAACAGATAAAAAGTACTCCGGCTGGCAAAGGACTGGTGGAGGCGCTACCGCTGCAAGCCACTTATCCTGATATGACCGCTCATTGGGAGCATCAACTGCAAGCGATGGCAGAAAGAGGTCAAGCTTATCAACCCTTTATTGAAGATCTTGAGCGACAAATTAGCCAATGGATAGAGCAAGTGAAACAACAACCTGTCCCCGCCTCGTTGCGAGCTTTACCGCCGGTTAAGCGACCTGCATTTAAAACCAAGAAAAGGTCGACGAGCAGTAAAAGAAAAAGCCTGCCTGCACGTTGTTCAACCCCATAAAGGCGTTATCGCGCGGTGATTCACCATTGATTGATGAGGACGTTTAAGGTTTGTTGCGTGAAAGTTAGAATAAATCCACATAAAAATAATGGTCCTGTTGCATAAGCGGTAAATGTTTTCCATAGTAAGCTCCGGTTCTTGGATGAATATCACAAAGAATCAGGATGGAATCATCATACAGAGGCAAAAATGCCCGTCATTACGCTTGCGCTAGGAATACACTATGTTAAAGATACTTAGAGCCCTCAACGTTCGTCAGAAAATCTTGGTGATCGAACTCATTTCTCTGGCCATTATTGTGCTTATCAGCCTCTACGGGGTAAGTAAGTTACGAGAAATGGCCTTTCAAGAACGCCAACAAAGTGTTGAAAATCAAGTCCAATCAGTGGTCAGTTTAGTTGATTATTATGCTCGTTTAGCACCAAGAATTGGTGAAGAAGAAGCTAAGCAACGAGCGATCGAAGCGATCAAGTCACTCCGATATGACAATGGTAACTATTTTTGGGTGATGACGGCTAATGCTCGTCTAGTACTGCATCCTCTGCGCCCAGAAATGACCAATCAAGATATGAGTCAGGTACGTGATGGTTCTGGTCGTTTTCATTGGCAACAAATGGCACAGGTTGTTCAACGTCAAGGCGCTGGGTTTGTCGAATACACTTTTGTGCCACCGAATGGTCCGATTGAGGACAAAATTTCCTATGTTGCACAAGCCAATGGTTGGAATTGGGTCATTGGTACCGGCGTTATCGTTAACGATATCAATCAAACGGTGTATCACAATGCCTTATTTTATGTTGGCTTTGCTTTTGCGGGCGTGGTGATTACTTTACTGTTTTCGAGCATTATCGGTAAAAACATTACCGACCCTCTGGCTCTGTTTGTCACCAAAGTACAGCGGGCAGCGCAAGGGGATATGACGGTGCGTTTTAATCCTAAAGGACGGGATGAGATTGCTAGTTTAGGGCGTTCGATAAATTCAATGATCGAAAGTACCCATCAAGCTTTAATTACCGCCAAGCAGTCAGCGATGAATGCCGCTGAGATGGCGTCGTCAATCGCTTCGGCCAGTGAGGAGACCGCAACCAGTACCCAATCGCAGCGCATGCAATTGGAGCAGTTAGCGACCGCCATGAATGAAATGAATGCGACCATTCGCGATGTGGCGCAAAATGCCGAGCAAACCGCCGCTTCGACCGATGATGTCGCCAATCAAGCGTTAAGTTGTAATAGCATGATGGAGAGAACGGAGCAAAATATCGAACAGCTATCTCAAGAGGTCTCGCAAACCGATCAATTGGTTGAAGCGCTGCGGAATGATGTCGCGGGGATCAATGAAATTGTTGATGTGATTCAAGCCATCTCTGAACAAACTAACTTATTGGCCTTAAATGCGGCGATTGAAGCCGCGCGGGCAGGAGAGCAAGGTCGCGGCTTTGCGGTGGTTGCTGATGAAGTGCGTCATTTGGCTGGCCGTACTCAGCAATCGACGCATCAAATTCAGCAAACCATCGAGTCCTTAATTGCCAGAGCGGGCAGTGCGTCACAAGCGATGAAGCAGTGTCATAGTCGTGTGACAGAAAATGTTCAAACCGCAACCGAAACTAAGCAAATGTTAAAACAGATGGTGACAGAGCTGACTCGAGCGAATGACATGGTGACCCAAATTGCCACCGCGGCAGAGCAGCAAGATACCGTAGCTGAAGAGATGAACAGCAATGTCAGTCATATTAATCTGTCGGCTGATCATATTAGCCAATCGGCGCAAGATTTGGCTGAACAAAGCCAGCATCTGGCTGATAGTGCTAACCAATTGGATGAGCAGTTACAGCGTTTTAAAGTATAACAACCGAGTTTATATCGGTTGTTATTGAGTCGGATAAAGACAACAAAGTGGAGAAGAGCTCTCCACTTTGTTATTGCCCTAACGTTGAATATTAAGAGCTAACCCCATTAAATCACTGCTTGACGGACCTTGGCAGAGATCCATTCACTTACGACGACCGTTGCCAAGATGACTAAAATAATCAAGGTGACTTGAGGCCAAGCGAGGACATTTAAACTAGATTGCAATTGCATGCCGATGCCACCCGCTCCAACTAAACCTAAGATCGCACTTTCGCGAATATTAATATCCCAACGAAAAACACTGATCCCAAAAAACGTAGGTAATACTTGCGGCACAATCGCATAATTTAAAACCTGCGCTTGACTTGCCCCCGTGGCGGTTATTGCTTCAATTTGAGTCAGTTCGGTCTCTTCAATGGCTTCATACAATAATTTGCCGACAAAACCGATGGATCGCAGTGCAATGGCTAAAATGCCAGCCAGTAGACCAGGGCCAAGAATCGAAACTAGCAGCAGTGCCCAGATCAAAGAGTTAATTGAGCGAGAGGCGACAATGACAAACAAAGCAATTGGTCTCACCAATACTCTAGAGGGTGTGGTATTACTGGCGGCTAAAAAAGCCAGTGGCGTAGCCAGAATGACGCCCAGTAACGTACCTAAGGTTGCCATATTGAGCGTGTCCCACAATGGCGACCATAAGCGCTCCATATAAGACCAACGGGGAGGAAAGGCTCTGTCTATTAAATCAGCCGCGGCTTGAGGAGCATCGTAGACGAACACCCACATGGTATGTTCTGTCATGATATTCCAGCAATAAATAAACAAAGCCAGCAGTAACATCCAACCAACCCAAAGTAACAATTGAGTCTTTGGCGTACGATATTGCCAAGTTAGGCTTGAGTTGAGAGGATTCATTTCACGTATTTCCGTAGATAGCCAGAAGAATATTCACTGAGCATCACTATCGCAATAATCAGTAAGAGAATGGCGCCAGCACTGTCATATTCGTAGCGCGAGAGAGAGGTATTGAGTGTTGCGCCAATGCCACCGGCTCCAACAATGCCGATTACGGCACTCTCACGAAAGTTAATATCGAGTCGGTATAAGCACAACCCAAGTAGACGCGGTAACACCTGTGGCTGAATAGCATAATTAATCCACTGTAACCATGATGCGCCAGTGGCTTTAATCGCCTCAATAGGGGCGGGGTCGATGCCCTCAATTTCTTCTGCCAGTAATTTACCGATAAAACCAATCGTGGCGAAAGTTAAGGTCAAAAAGCCAGCAAAAGCACCAAAGCCAAATAAAGCGACGAAAAAGATTGCGACGATAATTTCTTGTAAAGAGCGACTAAGAGCAATAAAAGCGCGACAAATCATATAAACCCAAGTTGGACTTAAGTTGCGAGCTGCGCCAAGTCCAACCGGAATCGCTAAAGCAATACCCACCACAGTGGAAGTTAAAGTCATGGTTAAACTTTCGATCATTCCAGCGGAAATATCTCGCCAGCGAGTGGAAAAATCAGGCTGTAAGAATCCACCAATAAAGCGCTGTGCCCGTTCTAATCCTTCGTAAATCCTTAGCCAGTTAATATCTATACTGCCAATCGCGAACCATAAATAGATTAGGCACAAAAGAGTAATCACCCATCGCCAAACGCGACTTTTAATGATCTGTGGCGGTTTGCGCCATTGAGTTGAATAAGGTACTGGGTTCATGCATTCACCAATGAACGATGAGCTTGAGAGGCCAGTTCTGTGTCAAGGGATGATTCTGGCTGGCGCATGCTGGTCCAATCCTCTTCACCGTAAATTCGAGTCAATACACTTTCTGTTAGCTGCTGTGGAGATCCATCGAACACCACCTCACCGGCTTTTAAGCCAATAATTCGGTCGGTAAACTGCTGAGCGAGGACCACATCATGAATATTAATGATCGCTGGTAAGCCACGTTCGTTGCACATTTCAACCAATAAACGCATCACTTGGCGACTGGTTTTAGGATCTAAGCTCGCGGTTGGCTCGTCAATCAACAGCAGTTCTGGATCTTGAGCTAGAGCACGAGCAATACCTACCCGTTGGCGTTGTCCGCCAGATAATGCATCGGCTCTTTTGTCAGCATGTTGAAGTAAGCCCACACGATCCAGTAGACGATAAGCGTTGCTGATGTCTTGTTCGGGGTATTGTCGCCAAAAGCTGCGCCAAAACGAGACATAACCTAATCGTCCCGAGAGGACGTTCTCCATCACCGTTAAGCGATCAACGAGGGCATATTCTTGAAAGATCATGCCAATTTTTCGTCTTGCTTGTCGTAACTGAGTTTGAGAAAGTTGATTGACCGTTAAGTCATTTAAAATAATTTGCCCGTCACTGGGCTCGACTAAGCGATTAATACAGCGAATTAAGGTTGATTTCCCAGCTCCTGAAGGGCCAATTAAGCCAACAACTTGCCCTTTAGGCACACTGAATGAAACGTTATTGAGGGCCTTATCGCCCGTTGGGTAAGTTTTGGTTAATCCATTGATGGTCAGCATGAATCCACTCCTTGATGATAAAAAGCGCCAGATGATCAGTATCATCTGGCGTTTAAGGGTTAACGACAGGTGTATTGAACCCCCATGGCTTGATCGATTTCACGCACCACAGACCAGTGTTCTTTGAAGGTAATAGGAATAAACTGTGCTTCACCCGACTGAGAGAATTCTTTTTCCATCGCTGTACCTTTCCAATCAAAACTGAAAAAGGCTTGGCGGATTTTTTGTTGTAAATCAGGGTGTAGGTTGTAAACCACGCCATAACCTGTGGTTGGGAAACTTTCCGATTTAAAGATCGTGTTATAGCTGTCTGGGTTAATCACGTTTCTTGCGACCATGCGCTTGGCAACAGAATTGGCAATGGCAGCAGCATCATAGTCGCGGTTAACCACGCCTAAAATGGAGTTATCGTGAGCACCCGAGAAGGCGGGGGTATAATCTTTGCCTGCGGTTAATTGATAACTCGCTTCAAGTAACGCTTGTGGCGCTTTAAATCCCGAGTTAGAGGTTTCTGCAGTAAATGCCAAGGTGCGACCACGCAGATCTTCAATCTTTTCAATTCCAGACGTTGGGTAGGTAATGATTTCCATTTCATAACCGTAGCTGCCGTCTTCTCTGGCCATCATCGCAAAAGGACGAAAACCCGCGCACGCGACGGCTAATGGGTTTGAACCTGTGTTAAATCCAGCGATGTGTAAACGTCCTGAACGCATGGCTTCAATTTGTGCGGCGTTAGAGTTAACTGGAAAAAATTGAACTCGTTTGCCAGTCACTTTAGCCATATGGTCTAAAAATGGTTTCCAGACATCCGCATAAACGGCAGGGTCTTCGACGGGCGTATAAGCAAAAATCAATGTTGATGGGTTCACCCAAGCTGACGCATTACTGGGGATATCGGCGACCAGATCACCATCGTTATCTTTATAGCGTGAATCGAGAGAGAATTGTGCGTGAGCAAGTGGCGTTGCGATTAACGCCAGTGCGACGCATTGAGCTAACAATTTCATGATAAAACCTCAGGTTGTCGTCCTTAAACAAGTTGGTACACGGTAGAAGGGAAAGGTGACTTTTATGTGAATAAACCGTTAAGGCTTGATGACAATGATTATTTTTAGTGATGCGTAATGGGTAAAAGACTGGCGTTGTACTTACTTTTGATGGGGGATGCTGCGATGCTCACAAAGGTCGTCATTGGCTTTCCCCATCGAGTGATCAGCTATGATAGATTATAAGTTGCTTATCAACGTAAGTTTAAAAACAGCGGTTTTATGTACCTGAGCTGCTTATCTCTGGGTTAAAAAGAGTAATCATTATGATGGATCGTTTATTTGGTAGTAGTCGATTTTTAGTGTTAGCGGTTATCGTGACCAGTTTTGTTGCTGCGGTGATCTTATATCTCGTTGTGCTGTCGATTATGTTCGGTATTGTCAGTAATTTGTGGGGCGGAATTCCATCTGGCGTTACTCAAGGGAAAATGTTGGCGGTGAGGTTGCTAAAAGTCTTAGATATCTCACTGATTGCGATTACCTTTCAAATCATTGCCGCCAGTTTATATCGTCTTTTTATTCGCCCATCAGCTTTGGAGGCGAGTCCCTTTCTTTCTGCCCTCGCGATTAGAAATTTTCATGATTTAAAAATCACTTTATTGCAAGTGGCGGTGGTGATCATGATCATTCTTTTCCTTGAGCATTTGGTGGAAGTGGGTGCCAGTATTGAAACGCTGTATTTAGGCGCAGGGATGAGTATGGTGATTGCTGCGGCGATTTGGGCGTGGAAATCGATGAAGTAACAGTAAATGGACAAATTTTACTCGTATCACTGGCAAAACGCGCGATGATGAATTAGTATAAACTAAATAAGCATTTGCTAATCATTGTGGTGGGGGGATTGTAATGAAACCTAATGTTCATGAATTTTTTGATGCTAACACGTTTACTTACAGTTACGTGGTGGTCGACCCGAGTTCATCGAAATGTGCAATCATCGACTCTGTGCTGGATTACCAACCAGCATCAGGCAGAACATCTTATGAGTCCGCCGATAAAGTGGTCGCCTTTGTTGAACAACAAGGCTTATCAGTGGAGTGGATTTTAGAAACCCATGTCCATGCCGATCACTTAAGTGCCGCGCCTTACCTCAAGCAACGACTGGGCGGTAAACTGGCGATAGGTCAACAGATTACCGTGGTTCAAGATACCTTTGGAAAGTTGTTTAACGCAGAACAGGATTTCGCCGCAGATGGCAGCCAGTTTGATCATTTATTTACCGATCAGGAGTCATTCACGGTAGGTAACCTTCAGGCTAAAGCGATCCATACTCCGGGACACACACCAGCGTGTATGACTTACCTGATTGGTGACAGTGCTTTTGTTGGTGATACGCTGTTTATGCCTGATTACGGTACCGCACGTTGTGATTTTCCGGGCGGGGATGCTAAAACGCTCTATCACTCCATTCAAAAACTGTTCACCTTACCCGATGAAACGCGCGTATTTATGTGCCATGACTACAAAGCGCCGGGGCGAGAAGAATTTCTTTTCCAAACCACGATTGGTGAAGAGCGTGTGCATAATATTCATGTTGGTCATGGTGTGGAAGAAGCGGCGTTCGTAGCAATGCGTCAAGCTCGAGATGCGACTTTATCGATGCCGACTTTGATCTTGCCCTCGGTTCAGGTCAATATGCGTGCTGGCGTATTACCTCCGGCTGAAGACAATGGTGTTCAGTATCTAAAAATTCCGCTTAATAAAGTTTAACTAACAAGGATAGTCTGATGTTGACATTGATTACATTAACCCCACAACTGACCGTTGCACCGCAAATTGAGCCAAGTGATATCGAACAGATCGCTGGTTTAGGTTTTAAATCGGTGATCAATAATCGGCCCGATGGCGAGGAAAGTGGCCAGCCATTGAATCAAGTGATTGAACAACATGCCGATCAGCTTGGTTTAGTTTATGTCCATTTACCCGTGGTGGGGGGCCAAATTAGCGAAGCTCAGATCCATCAATTTGGTGAATTGTTACAGACGCTCCCTCAACCTATCTTAGCTTTTTGTCGCACGGGAACCCGTTCTAGTATGTTGTGGTCATTGGCAAGTCAAGATAGTGCGATGTTCAGTGAGCGTTTGCAGGTTGCTACCAAGCAAGGCTTTAAGCTTGATGGTCTCGGCGAGCGATTTGCTCAGCGTTAAGCACAAGCACGGTGAGTTGAAATTAAAGTAAATAGGAATCAGCCAATGAAGCTAGCTTGGCGTCAATATCTGCCCATCGTGACTTGGTTGCCGGAATACACTCGTCAGGCTGCCAGCAAAGACGGAGTGGCGGCGATCATTGTCACCTTGATGCTGGTGCCACAAAGTTTAGCTTATGCGATTGTGGCTGGTTTACCTCCAGTTTATGGCTTATATGCCAGTATTTTACCGCTGGTGGCTTACACCCTATTAGGAACCAGCAAAACGTTGGCTGTTGGCCCCGTTGCGGTGATTTCGTTAATGACCGCAGAAGCGATTGCGCCTTTACATGATGTTGGGACACACGCTTATGTAACGGCTGCGGCGACGCTAGCGTTTTTATCTGGGCTGATGCTCTTAATCATGGCGGTGTTTCGTTTAGGGTTTTTAACGACGTTTTTAAGTCATTCGGTACTATCTGGTTTTATGACCGCCTCTGGCGTTTTGATTATTTTGGGACAATTACCTAAGTTACTGGGCTTATCAGTAGCCGATGGCTCGCTCAATGAAGTGTTGGCTGCTGTGCACTATCCGACCTTATGGCTGGGACTGGGGAGTTTAGTACTATTGGTGCTTGGCCGACGTTATTTCTCCTCTTTATTACAAAACCTTGGCTGCTCTGCATCGTGGGCGGGCCATATCACCAAATTACTGCCGGTGATGGTCATGGTCGCAAGCATCTTGATCATTGATTACTTTCCACAGCACACTCAAGGGGTGAGTGTAGTTGGCGCTATCCCGACGGGGTTACCAAGTTTGGTTATGCCCGTGTTTGAAACCAACTTAATGGTTCAACTGTTGCCTGCAGCGCTGCTGATCAGCGTGGTCGGGTTTGTTGAGTCAGCGTCGGTTGGCCAAACGTTAGCGGCGAAAAGACGTCAACGGATTGAACCAAATCAAGAGTTGATTGCTTTAGGTGGGGCGAATATTGCCTCTGCGATACAGGGCGGGTTTCCGGTTACGGGGGGACTTTCTCGCTCAGTGGTTAACTATGACGCGGGAGCGGAAACGCCATTGGCGGGCATGTTGACCGCGATAGGGATCGGCATCACGGTACTGTATTTCACCCCATTGTTTAGCTATCTTCCTCACGCGGTTTTGGCGGCGATTATTATTGTTGCAGTATCGGCTTTGATTGATATTAAAGCTATTTTTACTACGTGGCGCGCCGCAAAAAGCGATGGCGTGGTGATGTTAAGTACTATTGTTGGAGTGCTCTTTATCAATATTGAGTGGGGGATCATCATTGGCGTGCTGCTCTCATTAGTGATTTTTTTATGGCGAACCAGTCAGCCGCACATCGCGGTGGTGGGATTAATCGAAGGCAGTGAACATTTTCGTAATGTGCAGCGTTTTCAAGTTAAGCAAAGTAAAACGGTATTAACTTTACGCATCGATGAAAGCTTATATTTTGCCAATGCCCGTTATTTAGAAGATAAAATCCCAGAGTATTTAGCTAGCTACCCTGAAACCCAGCATTTAGTGTTAATGCTTTCTGGGGTCAATCGTATCGATAGCAGTGCCTTGGAGAGCTTACATTTAATCGCAGAGCGTGTTGCTCAATCGGGTATTACTATGCATTTGTCTGAGGTCAAAGGCCCCGTGATGGATGAAATACAACGCTCAACGTTTTTAGAGCATTTCACAGGGCAAATTTTTATCAGCCAATTTCAAGCTTTTAGCTACTTAACTCAAGCCGAGCATCCCGATGAGGACTGGCGAATCTAACGCTACACCATGGGAAGACTTCTGTGATTAATCTCTCATATCTATCATTTGTGTGATAAACCTGTATAATTCGCCGCCTATCTATACCCTGATGATGTTCACCGATGGCCAGTCCGATGTCGGGGCATCATTACGGTATCAATACCTATTAATTGGTGTGTGACCGTTATCGGTTGTCACCCAACGGCTCGTTCATATTCATACCTAGGAAGACTTCTTTGATCTCTACTGCCAACATCACCATGCAATTTGGTGCAGAACCCTTATTTGAAAACATTTCTGCTAAATTCGGCAACGGTAACCGCTATGGGTTAATCGGTGCGAATGGATGTGGTAAGTCGACATTCATGAAGATCCTCAGTGGTGCGCTGACACCAAGCTCTGGTAACGTTTCGATGACGCCAGGTTTGAAGCTCGGCGTGTTGAGTCAAGATCAATTCGCCTTTGAGCAATTTAGCGTGATTGATACCGTGATCATGGGCGATCGTAAGCTGTGGGAAATTAAACAAGAACGTGAACGAATTTACGCATTACCTGAAATGAGTGAAGCCGATGGCATGGCAGTCGCTGAGCTAGAAAGCGAATTTGCCGAGATGGATGGTTATACTGCGGAAAGTCGCGCGGGAGATATTCTACTGCAAGCAGGCATTGAAGAATCGCTGCATTTTGGTTTGATGCAGCAAGTCGCTCCTGGTTGGAAACTGCGTGTCTTATTAGCGCAAGCTCTGTTTGCTAACCCCGATATTTTATTGCTTGATGAGCCGACCAACAACTTGGACATTCATACCATTAACTGGTTAGCAGAAGAGTTGAAGCAGCGCAAATGTACCATGATCATCATCTCTCACGATCGCCACTTCTTAAATGCCGTCTGTACCCATATGGCTGATATTGATTATGGTGAGCTACGGATTTATCCGGGTAATTATGATTATTTCTTAGAAGCATCAAGCTTGATTCGTGAGCAACTGCTAGCGGGGAATGCCAAAAAAACCGCTGAGCTGAACGAGTTACAAGATTTCGTCAACCGTTTTGGTGCCAATGCTTCAAAAGCTAAGCAAGCCAGTTCACGTGCCAAGAAAATGGATAAAATTAAGCTTGATGAAGTGAAATCAAGTAGCCGAGTAAGTCCACATATTACCTTTGGTGAAGGGAAAAAACTACATCGCCAAGCCCTTGAGCTACAAGAGTTAGCGCATGCCTTCGATGAAGGGCCATTATTTGAAAAAGGTAACTTGTTGCTAGAAGCGGGAACTCGATTGGCGGTAATTGGTGAAAATGGTGTCGGTAAAAGTACTTTATTGCGCTGTTTAGTCGGTGAATTGGCTCAAACGCAAGGCGTAGTCAAATGGTCAGAAAATGCCTCCATCGGTTATTGTCCTCAAGACAATACCGCCGATTTTGATAACGATTTAACCGTCTTTGAGTGGATTTCACAATGGCGCACCGTAAAGCATGATGATCTGATTGTACGTGGTATTTTGGGGCGTCTGCTGTTTAGTGCCGATGATGCCAACAAAAAAGCCAAAAGCTGCTCCGGTGGAGAAAAAAACCGCTTAATGTTTGGTAAATTGATGATGTTAGACGTCAACGTTTTAGTCATGGATGAACCAACCAACCACATGGATATGGAAGCGATTGAAGCGCTAAACACGGCGCTAAAAGGTTATAAAGGTACCTTGATTTTTGTTAGTCATGACCGAGAGTTCGTATCTTCTTTGGCGACGTCGATTATTGAAATTAAAGATCAGCGCCTGCAAGTCTTTCAAGGCACTTATAACGAGTATCTTGCCCATCAAGAAAAACTACTCAGCGCCGCTTAGGTTTGTTATACCGATCGCCACGATGGTTAGATAATCGTGGCGGTTCATCTTTATGGTCTTATTAAAGATCGATTGATTGCCACTCAGGCAGTTTTTTAATCGCGATGGTTAATGCATTAAAGCAATCCACATCAATCGCGGTGTGTAGGTTGTCTTGCATTATTGCTAGTGCCTGAGGGATAGGAATCGCGCCGCGATATGGCCTTTCAGCGGTAATCGCATCGAAGATGTCAGCGGTAGTGATGATCCGAGTCATTAGTGAAATCTCTTCGCCTGCTAATTGTCGCGGATAACCGGTCCCATCGAGTTTCTCGTGATGAGCGGCTGAAATGGTTGCCAAAGAGCGGAAAGCTGAGATGTTGATTAAGATTTGTTCAGTAAGTGAGGCGTGAGCTTTAACGGCTTCCCATTCTTGATCGTTGAGCTTATCGGGTTTATCCAAAATGGTATTACTGACCCCAAGTTTACCCAAGTCATGCAGCAAAGCCGCGCGTTTTAGCCAACGACGTTGGAGCGGGTCAATACCTAGCTGTTCGGCGATCAAATCAGCATATATCGCTACGCGTTGGCTGTGATCGGCGGTATAGGGACTTTTCGCGTCGACAATTTTGCCAAAGGCACTAACAATATCATCGAAATAATCATCATCGAGATAAATATTCGCTTGAGCCGGAGCCATTGCCATTATACGTTGGCGTATATCTTGCGCTTTGAGCCCATCAACAAACGATTCAGTTTTAGCAATAGAGACCAGAGTATCCACTAACGCTGGGTCAAACCATTGACCACTGCGTGATTGCACTTCTTGTAAAGCGGTTGAGAGATTGTGTTGGTATTGAAATACGTCCACCACTTGAGAGAGTAGGGCGATACGAGAGTAAAGTGGAATTTGTTCTTGCTGCAATTGTTCGGGTCTGCCCTTGCCATCCCAATGTTCATCTAAACTGTGGATACCTAGCGCAACTGGTTCAGAGAAGCGCAGCTCACGAGCAATGTCAGCGCCTCGCGTGCAGCGAGTTTGAATTAATTCTTGTGCGTAATCACCGCCATTTTTCAATATATCCAGCGTTGTGCTGATCCTTTCTATCCAACTTTGCCCAGCACCTGCATGTTTGATGACAAAGTTTATCGCACTGGATAAGCTGGTGCCGATGGTTTTGTAATTACGTTTAAATGTACGATCATCGGCCATGTATAACTCACAAATTCGCGCCGCGTTACTACTACAGCCCGCATCTTTGAGTAATAAGGTAAAAAACAGATCGTGGCGTTGTGTCTCATCTAGGCCAATCGCTTGGCCAATGTGCATGCCAATCCAGCAGCAACGAATACAATGCTCTGGCGGTTGCCCTTCCGTCATATCGAGTGCGGCAGTTAAGGCTAACATCAGTTCAGAGAGCGGCATGAGGGGCTTAGAATAAGGTTGCGGTATGTGGTTTTCTAATATCGAATTTTCATGCATTAAGGACGGCTCTCAATAGCTTGTTACGGATATCCTTAGCTTAGTCGATTGTCGAGCGGATAGGCGAGAAATCAGCGAGTATCGATAAATCGCACCGCATTAATTTATGCCGTGCGATGTTGATGATTACCCTAAGACTAAGCGTATTGCGCTTCGAGTTGATTGGCTTTTTGATAAGCGGGGTGTGTGGCCAACTGACGCAAATAACGCGCAATATTTGGATAGTGTTCGATGACGCCATCTTTGACCAAGATCTCTGCAATAAATGACATCATGATATCAGCCCCTGTGAGTTGCTCGGCGACCAAATAGGTTTTACCTGCTAAAGATTGGTCAAAATAGCGCATTACTTGCGCTGCTTCGTGATCAGCATAGCCTTTTAAAAAGTTGGTTTGACAACCATCTTTTGCGACAAACATCTGTAATAATAACGGTAAAATTGCAGAACTTTCAGCAAAATGTAGCCATTGTTGATAGTGAACGTAATCAACACTGCCACGTTGCGGAGCAAATTGTCGGCCGTATTTGTCAATTAAATAATCGGTGATCGCCCCCGATTCAGTAACGATCAGTCCATCATCTTCAAGGACAGGTGATTTACCGAGAGGGTGTACGGTTTTTAGTTCGGGCGGTGCGAGAAACGTCGCTTTATCCCGTTGATAAGCGACAATTTGATAGTCGAGTCCCAATTCTTCCAGTAACCAGATAATCCGCTTTGAGCGTGATTGATTAAGATGATGCAGGATGATCATGATTTTTTCCTTTTAGATTGAAAGTGGTTGATTGACTTCAATCACCACTTTGCCAAAGTTTTTACCTTCCAGTAAACCGATAAAGGTTTGTGGTGCATTGTCTAAACCGGAGATGATTTGCTCGCGGTAGTGGATTTTTCCTTGGCTAAGCCATTGACTCATCTCGCGGGCAAATTCGCTATAACGATCGCCGTAATCATCAAAGATGATAAAGCCTTGCATACGAATGCGCTTAGTGAGTAGAGTGCCCATCAGTAGTGGTAAGCGGTCGGGGCCAGTCGGTAGCGCGGTCGCGTTATATTGGGAAACTAAACCACAAACAGGAACGCGAGCTGAAGTATTCAGCAGCGGTAATACCGCATCAAAGACTTTGCCGCCAACATTCTCATAGTAAACATCGATGCCTTGTGGGCAGGCTTGGGCGAGTTGCTGAGCAAAATCATCCGCTTTGTGATCAAGACACTCATCAAATCCCAGTACTTGTTTGGCATAACGGCATTTTTCTTCTCCGCCTGCAATACCGACTACGCGACAACCTTTGATTTTGCCAATCTGGCCGACGGTTGCGCCAACAGGGCCAGTTGCTGCGGCGACAACCAAGGTTTCCCCTGCTTTAGGCTGACCAATATCCAGTAGTCCCATGTAAGCGGTAAAACCGGGCATCCCCATCACGCCTAATGCATAGGAAGGGGTTATCGGATCTCGCCCCAGTTTCAATATGCCTTCACCATTGGAGATGGCGTAATCTTGCCAACCAGTATAAGCAAGCACCCACTCACCAACAGTAAAGTCTGGGTGATGCGAGGTTTCAACTTGGCATACAGTGCCACCGACCATCACATCATCAATTGCAACAGGTTCAGCATAGGATTTAGCATCGCTCATGCGTTCACGCATATAAGGGTCGAGAGAAAGGTAAATGGTGCGCAGTAATACTTCACCTTGCGCAGGAGTTGATTTGGCCACGTGTTGTAAGCGAAAGTTACTGTCAGTCGGGGCACCATGTGGCCGAGAAGCCAGTACGATTTGGCGGTTGATCGTTTGAGTCATACATCAAATTCCAGTTATTAAATTAGACCAGTCGTCTAATTTTCGTGGGTAAAAAACCGCTATCGAAATAGCGGTATTCTATATAGACAAGCCACTGGTTTAACTTACAGGTTTGCCTTGTAATATTTGCTCGGTGGTAATAAGTGCTTGATCAAGTCCTTGATTATCTTGACGAAGTTTACTCAGTAGGCTCGCGCCAATCCACAAATTATACAACAGCTCAGCGGTTAGCTGGCTGTGCTGAACGTAAATTGAACCTTCATTGACCCCTTGCTCAATACATTGAGCAATCGCATGGATAATGGCATTCGCCCCATTCAATAGTGCGATACGCATCGCATCAGAAAGATCAGCGACTTCAGCACTTAACTTCACCACTAAACAACGTTGCGCATGGCACTGACCTTCACTTTGCTCATGCCAGTATTGCCAATAGCGCATTAATCGCTGGTAAGCGGTGCCGTGTTGGTCGGTAAATAGGTCATGAATTCGCTGTGAGTAATCAGCAAAGTAATCATTGATTAATGCCTCGCCAAATTGCTCTTTCGATTTAAAGTAATGATAAAACGAGCCTTTTGGTACGTCAGCGGTTTTTAACAATTCAGATAGGCCAACATTGGTAAAGCCTTTACTCACCACCAGTTGGTAGCCGACATCTAAAATATGTTGACGAGTATCATTGGTTTTTATGTTCATGACGACACTATAAAAATAACTAGACCAGTCGTCTAGTTATTTTTTCATCATTTTAGCTAAATCGGCAAACGGGTTGTAAGTCGCGCTTTGGTGCTCATCAAGCTTAGCGGTTGACTCAACGCCGTAACGTTCATGTTCGAGATACTTTGAATGCTCATGATCGTGACAATATAAGCATAGCAGCTCCCAATTGCTGCCATCTTCCGGATTATTGGTGTGATCATGATCTTTATGGTGCACGGTTAACTCGCGCAAGTTGGAGTACACAAATTCCCGAGCACATTTACCACATACCCATGGGTAAAGTTTGAGCGCTTTTTCTCGGTAACCACTTTCTTTACGTGCGTAATTGGCACTCGAACCGTAAAAATCCGACGACATATTGCTTTCCTATCTTTAAATTTTCTTTGACGATATTAAAGACTAAAAGCCGCCGCAGAGCAAAGCTTGTGTGAGGTTTTTTCTGGATAAAAAGCAAGTTCTTATAAAGAATCATATTTATTGGCAGTGAGAAAAATATAAGATTAGATAAGTAGTATGATTTTAAGTTATCATACTACTTATTATGCAAGGCGAGCGCATGAGTTGAATTAATGTTAATTTTCAAAAACTATTAACCGTGAGATAGTTGTTTTGAGGTGCTTTTTTTATCCCTGTTTGTTTCTTGACCGCATAAATCTGGATTTACGCAGCTCAACTCTTAGCGAGTTAACAAAGAGTGTGGTTTCCGTTTACAAATAATCTACTCATGCGGTTGCCCTGACTTATTATGGGTTTAAACTTATATTAATATATGGATTTTAGTATTATTTAAACTAAAAATTAACACGAACACCCAGATAATACTCACTTGCTTTTAAGTTTGCTTTCATTTTTTCATCTTGCAAGCCTCTGGCATTTTGAAACTTGTTCCATCCACTTTCTACTTCTCCGAGATCAACATAACGATATCCTAGATCAAAACTTACATTCTCAACCAACTGATAGCTAACACCTGCACCTAAAGAATATGCAATATTAGTATCTGTATTCTGCTCATATTGACGATTTTCATTACCTTGCCATCCCGAAGATTTTACTTTTGCAAGACCAAAGCCAATCATGCCATAAGCTGAAATGCGATCTTTTAATTTAAAGTCACGATACATATTAAACATTAAACGTTCAGATTGTACTTTATGATGATTGAAGCTTGTGGTAAAAACACTAGAACCACTAGTATATTCAGATGTCTTTTTAAAACTATATTCAGCTTCTGTTCTCCAATGATTACTATATCTTTTTCCTAAAGCTAAAGAAAAATCATAAAATCGAGACTTATCATCTCCAGAAACAAACTCTCCGATCCCTGGTCTATGACTTAAGTTCATTCCATCAGCAGATTGGATAACTTTCGCTCCTCTAATAGCGCCATAATAATCATTGTCAATTTCATTGGAGAATACATTTGTTGATAGTAGAGTTAATGAAATAGCTATTTTTTTATACATTTTAACCTCCAAGATGGTTTTATTTTTTTGGTTTTTTATATAGGAATGAAAATATTAATCCCTTAGAAATATTCTTAAAGCTGGAAGGTTTTTTTTATTGAGGCTTCCGCACACTCTGCATCTAAATTACCATTTGGTGCCCCACCAACTCCGATGCCACCAATAACATTACCATTTAATTGAATAGGAATACCTCCGGCTAGAAATAATAAGTTTTCATTCATATATTGTAATGGCTGCATAATAGGGTTATCGGCTATCACTTTCATTAAATTACCAGAAGGTTGTTTCATGCTCGTTGCTGTAAATGCTTTTTTACGTGAACTTTCTAATGTGTGAATACCTGCGCCATCAGACCGAAGTTGAGCTAAGACTTGTCCAGATAGGTCTACGACTGTAGTTGATATTTTGTATCCTTTAGATTCACATTGAGTCAATGTTTCTTCTGCTAATTTGATTGCTGACTTGGATGAGATCTGTTTTGTTAAAACACTATGCTCATGTTCATTTGCTAATGCATTGAAAGATAAGGACAAAATGCTTAGTGATGTCACTAATATACTGAGTTTTATTTTGTTCATGTTCACTCCTGTTAAGTGTATTATTTAGTTTGATTACTTTAACAGAAGCTTTATTGCTAAATGCTTTCACTATCATTACAAAGTTGTAATGTTGCTTAAGTTGAATACATTTTAATGGTAAATTAAGCTCGAAAAAATTATTTAGTGAAAAATAAAGGTAGGTATCAAATGAAGATCCTTTTGATTGAAGATGATGAGTATATTTCTGATTTTCTTGTAAGTGGATTCCGTCAAGAGGGATGTGTGATCACACATGTTATTGATGGTATTGATGGATTATACGAGGCTGTTAATCAGTCTTATGATGTTATTATTCTTGATATTATGATACCTAAAAAAGATGGACTAAAAGTTCTTGCAGATTTTAGAGGAGAGGGACATACTACGCCGGTTATTATACTTAGCGCTAAACATTCTGTGGCTGAAAAAGTGAAGGGTCTACAATCTGGTGCAGATGATTATTTAGTTAAACCATTTGCTTTTCCTGAATTATTAGCACGTTGTCAATCATTGTATAGGCGAGGTAGAAATAGTTTATCTCAACCTTATGAAATAATATATGGTGAATTATCTCTTGATGTTCTTAAACGTGAATTAAAGCGTGCTGGAAATGTAATTAATCTGAATCAAAGAGAATTTGGTCTCATTAAACTTATGCTTGAAAATCCTGAAAAAGTAATAACTAAAACTGCCATTTTAAAGGACACACACCAAAAGTATTGCCATTTTAAAGGACACACACCAAAAGTATGAAAAAAGAATGATTTTTAGTTTTTTGGTGATTCGGTAGCACATTTATGCATCATTTATTGCTAAGGTTCCTTCACGTTTAATGGAGGACACTACTTTGACCACCGCTCGACAACAACTGGTTTCTACGGATGTAACATCTTATTATCACTGCGTTTCTCGCTGCGTGAGGCGTAGCTTTTTATGCGGTAAAGATACCTTGACCAATCGTTGTTATGAACATCGAAGAGAATGGATAGAACAAAAAATCTATTCGTTAACGAACGTCTATTGCATTGATATTTGTGCATACGCCATTATGAGTAATCATTATCATCTGGTTGTAAATATTAACCAAAATAGAGCATTAAAACTCACATTTCATGAAGTCGTTGAACGTTGGAGCCAAGTGCACAAGCTACCGTTTTTGATTCAACGTTGGCAAAATAAACAACTCACTAGCCTAGCTGAACAAACGCGCTGCATTGAACTAATTGAAGTTTGGCGGGAAAGGTTATCGAGCTTGAGCTGGTTTATGAAAGAGCTCAATTACGATATTGCTTGTAAAGCTAACCGAGAAGACAATTGCACTGGACACTTTTGGGAGAGCCGTTTCAAAAGCCAAGCACTACTTGATGAAAAAGCATTGGTAGCGGCAATGGCTTATGTTGATTTAAACCCGATTCGAGCGGGGATCGCTGATACCCTAGAAACCGGTGAATTTACTTCGATAAAAGCCAGAATAGATGCACTAAATAAAAATTTAGCGACAGCGCCTTGTTTGCATCCATTTATTGGTAACCCAACTAATGAGCCGCGAGAGGGGATCCCTTTTCGTCTGATGGATTATTTAGAGTTGGTTGACTGGACCGCTCGCCAATATCGAGACGGCAAAGCGTCGATGAGCGATAAAATGCCAAATATTTTGTCGCGATTAAGTTTTAATTCAAAGGATTGGCTAAAAATCTGCACTGGTCTAGAGAAATCGCGCACGACAGCTATCGGTACTCGGCCTCAGGCGGTAATAGCGAAAGTGCTTCTGAAAAAACAAAGAGTACAGCTTTATCTCTTGGAATAAGCAACCTAACAACTGCTAAAGTCTAGTAAAAACGAGCCAGTAATTGTGCTGGTGGTAATCCCTTCTTTTGAAATCACCCAACTATTTGATGTTTTACTTTTATATCTAAGTAAGGCCGTTTCTGAATCGCACATTAAGGTTAGTTTTTAAATCGATCACAGCATTATCGAATGTATTTATAAGTGTATGTCCTTTTAAGCGGCCTTTTAAGCGGCCAGGCAGCATTATGGCCAAGAGAAAAATGTAGGTGTGTGTCCTTGATAAAGATGTAGTGCAACAGGAATGGAAATACGTGTATAAAACACATTATTGCTCAATTTAATCAAATACATATGTATCACCTACTTGTATTAGGTGACATTGATCGTCTTAAAACGAGAAAAGCCCCTGATTACTCAGGGGCTTAGAATGTGGCGGAGAGATAGGGATTTGAACCCTAGGATAGCTATTAACCATCGCCGGTTTTCAAGACCGGTGCTTTCAACCACTCAGCCATCTCTCCGTGTGGCGCGAATAATATAAGGCTTCTTAGTGCTTGTAAAGTCCCTTTGATTTCAAGTGAATAAAATACGAGCAAAAAAGGCATTTTTATTTCCTTAACTGGCTCAAACCAACCAGTAAAGTGATATTCATGCTGGCTAGTTTGAGTTTTATCGCTGTTATTCAGTAACTTTTCCTCCGACTTCGGCATAGAGTGGCCAGTCGCCACTTTTAACTAAGTTGCGAGTAAACTCGGCGCTGTGTGCTAAGTCATAATTGTGTTCAATACAGGGTGAGTATGCGATCACTAAAGATGGACCTTGGTGTTCACCCGCGGCTTTTAAGGTCTTAATGGTGTGATTCATATTAGCCGCGAGTGCAATTCTGGCCACATAAACACCGGGGACGTGGCGGTAAAGCTCAATCAAATCTTTCGCTGGATTTGGATTAGGCTCGCTGCATAATTTCGCCGTTTGGCCTTGCGGGGTTGATTTAGACTTTTGTCCCCCAGTATTGGCGTAGCATTGAGTATCAAGCACTAATATGTTGATGTTTTCGCCACTTCTTAGTACATGATCGAGTCCACCGAATCCAATATCGTAGGCCCAGCCATCACCACCGATTAGCCATACTTGTTTTTCGACGAAGTAATCTAAAAGAAGATGCAGCTCAGCATGTTGAGGTTGTGCTTCAATCTGATTTTGCAAAGCTTGAATTTGCTGGCGACGTTCAGGAATATTCAACGCTTGAATGTTATCCGAACCTCCTTGTTGGGCTAATACATGCTCTGCTCGTGATTGAAGGGCTTTGACAGCCAGTTTCATACCCAGACCAAACTCAGCATTATCTTCAAATAAGCTATTGGCCCATGCCGGCCCTCGTCGATCCGCATTTTGACTATAAGGTGTTGTCGGTAAGTTGCCACCAAAGATAGAAGAGCATCCGGTTGCGTTAGCAATGTATAGTCTATCCCCAAACAGTTGAGTTAGGATTCGAATATAAGCGGTTTCGCCACATCCAGCGCAGGCATTAGGGTATTCAAAGTAAGGCTCAACATGTTGAAGCGTTTTGACATCAATACGTTCTTGTTGATAAATATTTTGTGTTGGTAAGGCTTCAAAGCGTTCAAATTGACCTACCTCCTGATCGTAACAATCGGGTTTGGCGACCATCATCAAGGATTTACGTTCAGGATTTTTCTTATCTTTACCCGGACAAACGTTCGCGCACAGCTGACAGCCAGTACAATCGTTGGGTGATACTTGCAAAGTATAGATAGCATCTGGTTGATGACGAGAGCGGTAAGGCATGGTTTTTAATGGTGATAAATCTTCGCCTTCTATTGGTTCGACAATTCTCGCTCGAATGGCTGAGTGCGGACAAATCGCGACGCAGTAACCGCATTGAGTGCATAAATCTTCCGACCAGACAGGTAGCTGCTCGGAAATGTCTCTTTTTTCGAGATGCGATGTGTTGGTTGGCCAGCAGCCATCTGCGGGAAAGGCAGACACTGGCAAGCTATTTCCTTGTCTAGCGAGCAGTTGTTCAACTAACGATAAGGGCTCTGCAGAAGCACATGGCGTAGGGGCGATAAAGCTAGAGGCGACATGAGCAGCAAAAGGATTGTAATTAATATTCTCTGGTGTGGCTTCGATACACGCAATACTTCGTGTAATCAGCTCGGCCGATTTTCCTTGCAACTGTTGTTCACATAGGTTGCGCAGTTGGGTAAGCAGGGCTTGGTTATCTTGTTGATTGGTTAACAGTAGGGTGGTGGCGACCTGCATGACCACACTGGTTTTATTGTTAAGCTGATGTTTTGCCACCAGTTGATCGGCATCAAGGGTGATCACGCGAATTTGTTTTGCTTGAATTACGGCTTGTAGTGACGTCGGAAGTTTATACCACAGCTCACTGCCTGTTTTATTGGTATTGATCAGTAAAATGGCACGATGAGCGAGGTGAGTACTGATGTCTATATCCCGTAATAATCCTTCTTGGCTCAGTGAAATGAGCTGCGCTTGACGGATTGGATAAGGCGTTCGAATCGGCTGTGATGAAAAACGTAAGTGAGTGGTGGTAATATTCCGTGATTTTTTTGAATCGTACTCAAATTGCGCATTGACGTTCGATTGATAATGTTGACCTAAAACCTTAAGCACATTTTTCCCAGCGGAAACGCTGCCATCTCCCCCATAACCATACATCAGCACTTGTTGTAAATGGTCGTCATTATGAGTGAGTTGGGCGATGGGTAAGTTGAGATGTGTCTTGTCATCGGAAATACCGATCACAAATTCTCTTTTTTGTTGCGCTTGAGGAGCCGAAAGCATATTAAAAATTTGCTCAGCATCTTCAGGATAAAAGGGCTTTCCGGCTAACCCGTATCGACCACGATATAAAGTAATCGAGCGAGGCTGGGTTTGTAATGCATGTAATACATCAAGATATAACGGTTCTCCGCTCGATCCTGGCTCTTTGGTTCTGTCTAGCACTGCGATTTGTTGCACGGTATTTGGCAGGGCTTCTAATAGCGCTTCACTGGGGAAGGGGCGATAAAGATGTATGCTGATCACGCCAATTTTCTGGCCGAGATTGACCTGTTGATCAACATAGCTTTTCAGGGTTTCGGTGACTGAACCAAGTGCCACAATAACCTGAGTCGCTTGTGGGTGACCAGTATAGCTGACTAAATGATATTGTCGTCCAGTATGCGCGGCAAAGTCATCCATGATGCTTTGTACGATAGATGGCGTTTGTTGATGATAGCTATTTTGCGCTTCTCGGCATTGGAAATAGCTATCACTGTCTGCGGTTGCACCACGTAGGCTTGGCCTATCAGGGGTTAAGGCTCGCTGACGAAACGCAAGTAGATCATCACCGGAAAGTAATTGCTTAATGGTTTGCTCATCGAGAGGAATAAGATTGGTCAGAGCATGTGAAGTGATAAATCCATCAAAAAAATGAATAAACGGTAACCGACAACGCAAAGAAGAAAGCGTCGCAATCAACGCCATATCTTGCGCTTGCTGGCCATCCGTTGCACATAACATGGCAACACCGGTCTGTCTCACGCTCATCACATCTGAATGATCACAAAAAATTGATAAAGCATGAGTGGCTAAAGCACGCGCCGCAACATGAATCACACATGGCGTGAGTTCACCAACCAGTTTATATAAGGTTGGTATCATCAATAATAAACCTTGTGATGAGGTAAAGGTTGTTGCTAACGCCCCACTCATTGCGCTGCCATGTACAACAGCAATGGTTCCTGCTTCCGATTGCATTTCAATCAGCTGAGGCACTTCCCCTAAAAGATTAGGCCTTTTTTGTGCTGCCCATGACTCACATTTTTCTGCCATAGTTGTGCTTGGGGTGATCGGGTAAACGGCGATCACTTCACTCAATTGGTAAGCAACTTGAGCTACCGCGGTATTAGCATCAGTAATCCAATTCATCACTCTGGAACCTCTGGTTAATCACAATGGTTGTGACTTAAGGCTAAACAAGTATGATTCCCTCACATAACGTGACGAAAACACGAGAAATAAAATGGTTAAGATGCAGAACATGCTGAAAAAGTACGATGGATATAAAATCATCATACTAATATTGCTGTACGGTTTGATAACCGTCATCGGGGTGATTTACCGTCAAGTTATGATAGAGACCGATATGGCGATGTTGTTCTTATTACTCAACATCTTAAGCGCATCGGTACTTCGGCCTAGCTATGCTTATATAATGACTTTAGCTGGGGTCATTATCTTTCATTACTTTCTGTTACCGGATTATCATTCGTTCCGATTTCAGAATGCACAGCACATCATTACTTATGCGGTGATGGTCTTTAGTGGGATATTCGCGATCAATATAACACAGTCACAACGGAAGGAAATACAGAAAAATAAACGCTTGCAATATAAGCATAAAAAATATTACCAGTTAGCTTGCCATCTTTCGGCGCTGCGCACTAGTGAGCAAATCGCGCAAGCAACGGTACAGTTTTTGAGTAAAGAGTCAGCATTACGTGGCGCTGTGTTTTTGTCTTCCCCAGACTGGCGACTGGTCGCCCAGCATGACAAATGGACTTTGCCAGATATCGACAGTTGGCAGCCTAATCAGCCGTTATCAGCGGCATCGGTATATTGGCTAAAAGATCGTGAGAGAGAGTTGGGAGCACTAGTGATACAAACCGATCAGCCGCCACAACGTGTTGAGCCTTGGGTTTTGTCTTTATTGAGTTTGTCGTTAGCGCGATCTCAGGCCAATCAAGCGTTAGCTCAAGTGGAAGCCGCCAATCAATTAGAATCGATGCGCAGTACCTTATTAGCGTCAGTTTCTCATGATCTTAAAACACCCTTAGGGACGATTATTGGCGCGGCAACGACCTTAGCAGATAACGGTGTTGTTTTATCTTCGGCGATTCGAGATGAGCTATTACAGTCCATTGCCGAGCAAGGGCGGAGGTTGAATCGTAGTTTAACTAAATTGCTCGACATTACCCGTTATACCACAGGTGCTTTGGTCCCTAAGCTTGATTGGGTTGAGCCAGAAGAGCTGATTGGCAGCGTATTAGCGAGTCTGAACTCGCGACTGACATTCCATCACATTCAGTTTACCAGTACGCCGATGTTGGTGGAATTGGACAGTTTGCTGATTGAGCAAGTTATTTTAAATTTACTTGAAAATGCCATTAAGTATACTCCGCGAGGCAGTCAAATTACGATCACGACCGATTATACTAACGGACGGTTTATTTTAACGGTAGCGGATAATGGGCCGGGCGTGCCGGAGCCAGAATTAATACGTATTTTTGAACGATTTTATCGACTCAATGATCAGCAAAAAGATGGTACTGGGTTGGGCTTGGCAATTTGTCAGGTGATTGTTTTAGCTCACCGAGGTGAGATCAGCGCGCATAACCTTGCGGGCGGAGGCATCTGTTTTAATGTGAGTATTCCTTGTCGATTGTATGATTTAAAGGAACTGTATGAACAGTGAAATAAAAGTCTTAATTATTGAAGATGAAGCACCTATTCAGCGTTTTTTAAATGTCCTGATCACGGGTTATCAATATCAGGTCAAAACCGCCTCATCGGCAGAGCAGGGGGTTGCGTTGATCGCCAATTGGAATCCCCATCTTATTTTATTAGATTTAGGATTACCGGATAAAGATGGGATTGAGCTGACCAAAGAGCTGCGTAGCTGGACACAGACCCCTATCATTATCATCTCAGCTCGAGAGCGAGAGACGGACAAAGTACTCGCCCTTGATGCTGGTGCTAACGATTACTTGACTAAGCCATTTGGGAGTGAGGAATTGCTGGCAAGAATTCGGGTTGCCTTGCGTTTATTTGAACAACCCGATCAGCAGGAGTTAGTGCAGTATCAATTTGGTCGAGTCGTGATTGATTTAGCTTTACAGCGTGTGACCAAAGATGGACAAGTGGTTAAGTTAACGAAAACCGAATACAACATTCTTAAATTACTGACCAAAAACATGGGTAAAGTTTTGACTCATAAACAAATTTTAAAAGAAGTATGGGGCAGTAACTATATTGAGCATCACCATTATGTGCGTATTCACGTCGCTCAATTACGTCATAAAATCGAAGATATTCCTGCTCAACCGAAACACATTATTACTGAAACAGGGGTGGGTTATCGTTTGGTGGATGAGGTTTGATAGTTAAGTACTGACTCGCATCAGATTGACTTGTATGTATCATGCTTAATTATCTCTCTTTATAAAAATTATATACGCCTACGCTTTATCTATACAACATGGATACATCGAATTACTTATAGTAATCACATGCCCACATTATGGTTCGATGGTGTGGGTTTGGGTTAAGTATTCAGACAGGTTGGGCGTGAATCTATAGTGGGATAGTTTGCGAAACACAACACAGAGTAATAACCAGTACATTTTTGTCGACGGATCAACATAACATACAGGATGTAAGTCATACGCGGTATTGTAAGGGTTGTACTGCGTCAAGTGAAAGTTCAAACCTGTAGAGTTGGGAACTACAGCGTTTGAATGGCAGCAATGGTTCAGACCCAAAGAGCTTATAGCGCACCTGTAGCTCAAAAGTCCTTTCCCCCTTTGCTATCACTTTTTTCGATTCAGGGCTCCTCGGAGCCCCTTTTTTTATCCAAATTCTGCCTATTGCAGCCTTTCTGCAATAGGTTTGATTGACCCTCATAGATTAATTATCGAGAGTGATTGTAATCGCTAAAAGTCGAAGAGCGGTGGCGATAAGTGGGTCTATTCTGCGGCTCTACCACATTAAATCATCAGGGACAACAAAATCGGCGTAAGGATCTTCTTCATCATGGGCTTGTTTATCTTCTTCTGGTAGAGGAATAATACTGTTCTCATCACGTTGCCAAATTTTCTCAGCGACGATATTAGGAATGATGGCGTAGCTCTCTTCATAACGAGCAATCGCGAGATGACCTTTACTGAGTTGATCGCGAGTCTGGTTATCAACGTAGAGTTTTTTGACTAAGGTTCCATCGGTAAAGTGATATTGAATATCGCCGTTATTGTGCGGCAATTTATTCATTTCAATTAACTGTTTCACTTGAGCGCGAATTTCCTTGGTCAGCAATTGTTCTTTTTGCTGTTTATTTAACGCCTTATCACGTTCTATTTGCTCTTGTTTATTTGCCTCAACGGCGGCTTTTACTTCTCGCGCTTGTACGCGTGATTTCTTCGAACTTTTTTGGGCTTTTTTAAGTTTTTTTTCATTCACAAGGCCCGCTTTGAGCATTTGCTCTTGTAGAGATAGTCGTGTCATGGTTAGTCCAATACAATCAGGTAGTGTTTCGATACGAATTGAAGGCGGCAGTTCAGTACTACATTATGCACTTTAAGCCGATGAGGCTTTTCTTAACGAGCGCTGGTTATTTGCGATAGCTGAGGCGTTCAATTCGTTACTATTAATCAATAACGGCTAAGTGTACCGACTCGTGTTGAGCAAATAAAGCCACAAATCTATTCAAGCGAGTAGAAGTACAAGGCCACCAATTTTTGCTGCTGCAGAAAGGTATTTTCCCGCTGTATAGGCTTTATTCGTTGGTTCTGTGGTTTGATCAGGATGTCCCATTCCTAGCGCACCATAAGTAAAGGCTTTTGCTGTACCCGATTTGGGTTGTGTCTCAGGTTGTTGCTCTTGATGCTCCGAGTCATTGAACTGTTGCAAAGCCGCAAGCAGCGCTTTGCCTTCTTCGGATAGGGTGACTTTATTCGGTTCTGCTTTGGCTGGAAGATCATGAGCATTATCGGTAGTGATTGGCATGACAGAGGAAGCCGTCCCGTTGGCGGAATAGGTCTGTGGAGCACCAGAGGTAACAGGATTCATTCTATTCTCCTTAATCAACAGCAACGCAGTTTGTCGATCTCCGATTTTATATCGGTTAACTTGTGTCCTTACGACGTTAACCTTTAGTTTATGGTACATAAGCAAGTGCTACTTATGTACCATGGCACGCTGTCGATAGCGTGAAATCGTGTCGATAATATCCATATCGGCCAAGCGCAAAAAAACTTGTGCGTTTTTTGCACATTTGGCGAATGTTGATTAATAAGCAAACAGTATGCCTGTTAAATTAATTGGTCGATATTTTAATCACAACTGAGATCTGTGTTGCGATTTTTGAGTCTTTCAATCGCTTGCCATTGGTGAGCCGGTTGTAGATAACGAATCGGCATGGGTAGGACGAGTAACTGAAAATCGCTTGATTGTTCAGTAAGTTGACTGGTTGGGGTGATGATCGCGATGCTTAAATTAGGGTTACGTTGATGAATCGCCGCCGCAGTACCTAATCCTTGCTGAATATGGAAAGCGCCGGCAATGTGTAGCACTTGTTGTTGTGGGTGAGCGGCAAGATAATCGACAATACTTTCCGCCATGGTCTCATCCCAAGTCATTTGGGCGGCAAATTGTTGTTCATGTTGGGTCGGTTTACCATGATGCATTGAGGCCATAAAATGAGCTTTGTAAGGGGAGTCACGGAGGTTAATCTCTTTTGCGACCCAATGACGTTGTTCTTTAGGTAGCTTATCTAAATATTCAATGCCTTGTTGACCAATACAACGAACCATATTTTTTGGCGCATTGGCGGCAATAATGGGTCTTTGATGATGTTTCGCTAATTCAACAAGTGGACGATAATCACTGGCATAGTTTGGCCAAGCGTTACTTTGCTCGATAAGGTATTGTTCACCAATCTCGCCTTGTAAATATTGATCCAGATAAGGTTGGCTATCTCGAGAAAATTGCTCCATAGAAAGGACGATGGGGTGGTGGTGCTCAATCAAAGTCCGTAGTAAATCGGCTTGAAACTTATGGATAGCACTGTGGGTATGCCATTCTCCGACTAAGATCACGTCTGCTTGTTTCACCGCATCGGGAAGATTGGACAATGCTAGCCACTCCCCTTGAGGCGAAGCCAGTTGATAGTCGTAAAAGTCACTGATTTGACGAGAGTTCGAAGCGCTACAGCCGATGAGCCATATCGATAGTGCAAGGGTGATAAAAATACGCATAAAGCCTCCAATAATGAGTCAGCAGTCTACTGGAGGCTAAGTTAATTATCAATGTAGTGATAATTATTATCAATTAAACCTTTTGATAAACTCGAATCATAAAATCAGCCTCACATTCAAACTGGGGCGTTAATGGCAGATCGTGGCGTAGTTGGTCACTCGCACGCCAAGCAAAAGGCGTCATTTGTAGCAGATCAAACGCCTCTGGCCCAGAAAGGGGCATAGTATAGTGCAATTGCTGTTGATGTTTTAACTCAAAACCATCGATGATTTCTGCTGTTTCATCATGCAGTTGCACTTGCGGATAGATCAACGCTTTGAGCTGATAAAGGTGGCGAGCAGCAGGGGTGACGGTTATGACTACGCCATTATCGTCAAGAACGCGCTGCAGCTCTTGTGTTTTACAAGGCGCGTAGATACGCACGATAGCATTTAAGGATTGATCGGCAAACGGTAAGCGATGGCTGGAGGCGACAACAAAGTCCACTTGTGGATAACGTTTAGCAGCAAAACGAATCGCTGTTTTTGAGATATCTAGGCCATAGGTATTGGCTTGTGGATGTTGTTCAAGTAACGCACTAGCAATATATTGGGTGTAATAACCTTCACCGCAGCCAATATCGAGTAATTGGTGGTTGGTATTGACTAAGTAACGAGTGCACAGAGTGCTCACTGCGCTGCGCATTGGGTGATAATGCGCTCCATCGAGAAAGCGTCGTCTTGCCTGCATCATTGCTTTGTTGTCACCAGGATCTTTGGAGCGTTTATGCTGCACTGGCATCAAATTGACATAGCCTTCTTTAGCTTGATCAAACTGATGATGATTCGCACAGTGATAGCTGCGTTGATGAAGAGTTAGCGAGTGGTGGCACAAGGGGCATTGATAAGTCATAACGCTCTCGAAGAGAAAATCAAGTCGGCAAGTTTAGCGATATTTATTCGAAATAAAAAGGGCGTTACTATCGCCCTAATCAAGATTAAGCGGTAATCCGTGTACTTAGACAGTGAGTTTCACCCGGTTGTAAGACCTTACCTGCAGTAAGACTCGGTGCATGCCAAGTTGATTCGATACAAAGCATGGTCAGATAACCATCGTCTTGCATATCTCCCATCGATTGAGCACCTTGTGCCCACGGATTCCAAAGCACAGCAGAGTTATGCCCTTGATTGTCTACCACTAGAGTACGCTGACGTTGATGATCCTGCACTTGAATGTGAGATTGTGGCTTCGTATAAACCCGGTCAATGCTATCGCGCAGGGTTAGCGTTTCCTCTCCTTGGCACCACTGATCGTTTTGCAGACTATCAATATAATCACTGCCCATTCCGGTAATGGTTGTCTCCCGTACATCAGCCACATTTAAGTAACTGTGCAGAGCCCCTGAAAAGGCCCATGCCTTTTGGTCGGTATTCGTAATGGTTAAACGCACGGTTAAGCTATCAGAGATTTCGATAGACAGACGAAGTTGGAATTCATGCGGCCATACTGAGCGAGTTTGCTGGTTACTGTCGAGACCAAGGACGACGATCACCCCTTGCTCGTTTTCCCGATGTTCGATGAGTTGCCATTGACTTGAGCGAGCAAAACCATGAGCTGGAGTCGCTAAGCGGCCAAACCACGGCCAGCAAATGGGTATTCCGCCACGTAGTGCCGTTTTGCTATCAAAAATTGCTGTTTTGCTCATCCAGAGTAGGTCATCTTGACCGGTAGGTCGAAAAGACACGACATGACCACCGTGCAGCGCAATACCGGCTACCGCTTTATCATGAATAACGCGGACGATTTTTACATTATCCTGTTCAACAATCGTGACGCAGTCAGAAAGTACCGTTAGGCTAGGAAGTCGTAGTAAATCCATAAAGATAAGCTCCTGATGTTTGGATATTAAGACATTCAGCACTTAATATCGATGGTAAAGGGCGAACAAGATCTCGTGAATAGAAAAGACGAAAAAGGCGACACTGTGGCCGCCTTTTAGCTAATTTTGTTGCTCAACGAATGACTTCGCTAATCACGACATTACTTAGAAATGTGAGCGATTAGGTCTAGAACTTTGTTTGAGTAACCGATTTCGTTGTCGTACCAAGATACAACTTTAACGAAGTTATCAGTAAGAGCGATACCAGCTTTAGCATCGAATACAGACGTTTGTACTTCACCGATGAAGTCTTGAGATACAACAGCATCTTCAGTGTAGCCTAGTACGCCTTTTAGTTCGCCTTCAGAAGCTTCTTTCATTGCTGAACAGATTTCAGCGTAAGAAGCGCCTTTCTCTAGGTTAACGGTTAGGTCAACAACAGAAACGTTAGCGGTTGGTACGCGGAAAGCCATACCAGTTAGTTTGCCGTTTAGTTCTGGAAGAACAACGCCTACTGCTTTAGCGGCACCAGTTGAAGATGGGATGATGTTTTGAGAAGCACCACGGCCACCGCGCCAGTCTTTTGCAGAAGGACCATCAACGGTTTTTTGAGTCGCTGTAGTCGCGTGAACAGTTGTCATTAGACCAGACACGATACCAAACTTGTCGTTCAGTACTTTAGCGATAGGCGCTAGACAGTTAGTCGTACAAGAAGCGTTAGAAACGATCTCTTGACCAGCGTAGCTGCTATGGTTAACGCCCATTACAAACATTGGGGTTTTGTCTTTTGAAGGACCAGTTAGAACTACTTTCTTCGCACCAGCAGTGATGTGCTTACGTGCAGTCGCGTCGTCTAGGAATAGACCTGTTGCTTCTGCAACAACGTCAACACCGATTGCGTCCCATTTTAGATCTTCTGGGTTGCGTTCAGCAGTAACGCGAACGGTTTTACCGTTAACGATTAGGTTGCCATCTTTTACTTCAACTGTACCGTTGAAACGGCCATGAGTTGAGTCATATTTCAACATGTAAGCCATGTATTCAACGTCGATAAGATCGTTGATACCTACAACTTCGATGTCGTTGCGTTCTTGTGCTGCACGGAATACAAAACGGCCGATACGGCCAAAACCGTTAATACCTACTTTGATAGTCATTATAGTTGCTCCACAACTTAATTTCTGATTAAAGATAACTGGTAGTAAAATTACAGAATCCAGTAAATGTCTGCAACAGATAATCGGACTTAACTTGTTTAAAGTCAAAAAAAAGCATCGTTTTTTTTAACAATCAGTTGCAAGTGGTTAATATTTAGACTTGATGCTGCTTTTTATCCCTACCAATTGACGTAGAATAGTCAGTCTAGCTTCGGGTGTTATAGGTGAAATACCACTCGAATTTCGGAAAGAAAGTATGTGCTACAAAGCGTAAAATAGGCAAGTTTTTCAGATAAAAAAGCACAGCGTTGAGTGAAACCAAGAGGAATAAGAATGGCGATCAATGATTCCAGCAAAAAAAACATCAAGCCTGATGATTACTGGCGTGAAACCCTAAGTGAAGAGGCCTATTATGTCTGTCGTCAGCAGGGAACCGAGGCGCCTTTCAGTGGTCAGTTACTGCATAACAAACAAACGGGAATTTATCACTGTACGTGCTGTGAAGCAGCACTATTTAGTTCTCAGAATAAGTATGATTCAGGTTGCGGCTGGCCTAGCTTTGATGCGCCTTTAACCACAGAATCAATTCGCTATTTAGAGGATCGCAGTCACGGAATGACGCGTACTGAAATTCGTTGTGCGCAATGTGATAGTCATTTAGGGCATGTTTTCCCCGATGGTCCACCGACGACGGGGGAGCGCTTCTGCGTTAATTCTGTGTCGTTAAATTTCACCAAAAAGCCGCAATAATGGGTGAAAATTCGTCATTGATGGTTGAAATATTACAATGCTAGCGTTCATTAAAAACCGGGACGTTATGACGAGAGAACTCACCCCGGCGAATCGTCCGTGCCAACTGATTGGCTTGATTATCTAATTGTCGAAATTGTTCTGCATTAAAAGGATAAAGCAGCGCCATTTCGGCAGGAGAGGCGACGGGGACAGCAAATTGCTTACCTACCATTGCCCATAAGTAGGCCAGTTCTTGATGGCCAAGCGCCTGATGAGTACTAGCCAGTGACTGAAAAATCTCAGTGTTGATCGCTCTTGGTGAACTGAGCTCTAAAGCTCGAGTCAGCAGTTGAATGGTTTTTTCTCGATCGCGCGAAATATAGAAGGTTGCAAGCGCGTATTGCATCTCGGCCGTGTCTAATTCTGGTGAGCCTTCCATACGAAGAAATTCTCTGCGAGCAATATTATCACCCGTTTGACTCCATAAAAAATACAATGCATGGGGAGTGCGCATCTGTCGAAGATCTTTGGTTAATCTATCGAGTTCTTCCCCTGAATGTACCAAAGCATTGAAGCGATTTTGTGTCAGTAGTGGGTCATTAAGGACTTGAATTTGTGAGGCGAGTTCTAAACATTGGCGATAGAGCCGAACGAGTCGATACTCTTCTAACTTATTATCGACGGTCGGGTTCTTGAGTACCTCAAAACGGTGCCAGATTAAATCAGTCCGCGGTAAGCGACATTGACCATCGTTTAAATTGAGTTTTTCACACTGTAGGCCTGGGTTATCGTTACACAGTTTATCGGTATTATTGCGATTCTCTAGGCAACCGCTCAATAACACGGTCATCAAAAGCAGTATGCTAATTTTTATCCCATTCATTATCATCACTTGTGATCCAATACGCTTATTTATTTGGCTGGTGTTGACTCGCTACGCTAGGTCGCTATTGTTGTGGTGCTAGTTATGCTCAGTCATTTCGTCATCAAGGATAAAATAATGGATACCCATCAGTTAGTTGATGCTATCACCCCGGAAGCCTACCAGCGTCTGCTGTTTGCCGTTGAAACCGGTAAGTGGCCAGAAGGTACACCACTTTCTCAATCGCAGCGAGATTCTTGTATGCAAGCTGTGATGTTGTATCAATCTCGGCATAATGTAGAAGCTGACCATATGAGTATAGGCGTTGGTGGTGAAATGGTCTTAAAATCGAAACGAGAATTGAAAAAATGTTTCCAAGATGGGCAAGAAGATATTGTTCGCGTCAATCCGAACCAAGAATAAAAACGGTCTTTATTGTTTGTTCCCTTGCTCGTTGCGGACATAGCATTGACCTCCTGTTCGGAGGCCAATGCCTGCTCATAATGATGGAGTATAAAATCAGTTTATAAACTCATCTCTCCACGGAGCACCTGTTGCATTTTGTGCTTAATTTCTTGATAAGATAAATTTTGACTGAGTAGATAATGCAGTTTGGCTAGAGCGGCCTCTGGGGTCATATCATAACCGCTGATCACTCCTGCCTCGGCGAGCGCACAGCCTGTCGCATATCCTCCCATGTTCACCTTTCCGGCCAAACACTGGGTTAAGTTGACAACAATCACGCCGCGTTCAGAGGCCTCTTTTAAGTGCGCCAACAACTGTGGATTCTGTGGTGCATTACCGACGCCAAAGGTCAAAAGAATCATTGCATTGACAGGTTGCAGTAACGTATTACGGATCACTTCGTGTGAAATGCCCGGATACATAGTGATCACACCGATTGGTTGCGGTGTAATGTTATGTACACGAAATGCGCCTTCCGGTTTTGCCCCCACCGTCACTTCTTTACTAATTTGAATATTGATTCCAGCTTCCAGTAGGGGAGGTAAATTGGGGGACGTAAAGGCGCTAAAACCATCGGCATGCGATTTGGTACTTCGGTTGCCCCGCATCAACTGATTGTTGAAAAATAGGGTTACTTCATTAATCGGATAATTCGCCGCAAGATGCAGCGAATTGAGTAAGTTGGCTTGCCCATCAGAGCGCAGTTCGGCAAGAGGGATTTGTGAACCAGTAACGATCACTGGTTTGCCTAAGTTCTCTAACATAAATGACAGTGCTGATGCGGTATAAGCCATGGTATCCGTACCATGCAAAATCACAAAGCCATCATAGTTGTCATAATTATCACGAATATCATCGGCAATAAATTGCCAATCTTCAGGGGTCATATCGGAAGAATCAATCAGAGGGTCATATTCATGAATGGTGAACTTTGGCATCTCATCACGATGGAACTCTGGCATGGCAGCCAGCTGTTTTTCCATAAATCCAGCCACGGGAACATAGCCGTGATCCGACTTTTTCATACCAATGGTACCGCCTGTGTAGGCAATATAAATATGCTTTCTAGTCATAGAGGCAACGCTTATTGTAGGGAACAGAGCCAAAATTATAGCGAAAACCACTACAATAAAAAGGGGCGCTTGTTGCAAAGCGCCCCTTATTTTATGGTTTGATGTTTTTGCGCAAGAAAGAGGCGGTTAACTCCTGTTCTCTTTCGCGTTTACAGGTACTAGTTATTCTATTTGGCAAGGCAAACAAAATGCATAATATCCTTTAGGATCATTAAATTGATTTAATAAATTAGCATCTTGCAATAGTTGCTGAGTGGTTGGTTGTAACGCATTTGGAATGAGACCAGAAAGATTAACCCCTAGCTGAGCATGCGCTTCGCTAAACAGACCTTTGATAAAACGTTGTGCTGGTGTGAGTGGCTCTTGTATCCAATATAAGTTGTAGTGTTCTAATTGGGCGAGATTCGCCGCAATTTGCACCGCATCATCAAAGTCACCCAAGGTATCGACTAAACCTGCTTGTTGAGCGTCTTTTGCCGTCCAGACGTGGCCTTGAGCTATCTTATCGACCTCTTCTAGTGATAAGCCACGTTGTTCACTGACTAAGGAGATAAACCGTTGATAGCCGTTTTCGATGCCCATTTGAATAGCGTCTTTGACTTTTTCATTCAATCCAGTCGTTACCCCTACACCAGAGAATGGTGATGTACCAACACCATCAGTATAAATACCAAGATGGTTAAGCCCTTTTTCAAAGGTGGTAATGACACTAAAAATGCCGATTGAGCCGGTTAAGGTGGTTGGCTGAGCAACAATATGGTCAGCGCTCATCGAAATCCAATAACCACCAGAAGCCGCCAGACTGGACATTGATGCCACGACGGGTTTACCTGCGGCTTTAAGCGCTTCAATTTCGTTACGGATTACTTCTGAGGCAAACGCGCTGCCTCCAGGGCTATCAACACGTAATATCACCGCTTTGACTTGATCATTATTGCGCGCTTGGCGCAGTAAGCTGGCCACGGTATCCCCACCAACATTACCGCGTGATTGTTTACCATCCATGATCGCGCCACTGGCGACGACAACGGCGATCTCTTTTGCTTGAGGTCGAGTCCGTGGTTTCACTGTTGGACGATATTGATCGTAACTGATCGCGTTATAGCTGTCTTCGCCATGACGACCAAAGACTTCGGCCAATTGCGCGCGAACTTGTTGACGGGTTGCTAATTCATCCACTAAACCAATATTGAGCGATAGTTCGGCAAGATTTCCTGACGCCTGTTTCATGAGCACTAAAAACTCGTCCATCGTCGGATTTAGGGTTTGAGCGTCAATATGGCGATTGGTCGCAACATCATCGATATAAGCGCCCCACAATTGACTCAACCATTGAGAGGCAGATTCACGAGCTTGTTCTGACATATCATCACGAATGAAAGGCTCAACGGCCGATTTGTAAGTACCGACTCGAAATACGTGCGTATTAACATTTAATTTGTCTAACAAACTTTTGTAGTAGAGGTTATAGCTACTGTAACCGCGAAGCAGCACAGCGCCATCGGGAGCAAGATAAATTTTGTCGGCGTAGCTGGCTAAATAGTATTGGCTTTGATTATAAAAATCACCTACGGCATAAACCGGTTTACCAGAAGCTTTAAATTCATTAATGGCTTTCGCAATATAACGCAGCTTAGTGAGATTGGTCTCTGGCATGTCACGTAACGCTAAGACTAAGCCGGTGATGTTGTCGTCGTTTTTAGCATGACGCAGTGTTTCAACAATCTCAAATAGGACATTTTCTCGAGGTATTTCTCGTCCCAAAAGCGAGTCTGTTAAAGAGTCCATTGGATTCAGGGAGGTACTTTGCTCGACAATCGGGCCTGAAAAATTGACGACTAAGGCAGACGGTTTTTTGACTACTGGAGCGGATGAATCAGCACTTAGATAGAGAAAATAGATAACGGCAATACTGAGTAGAAAGAAAAGGTTGGTTATGGCGAGACGAATAAACGTAATAACTTTCCAAATCCCTTTAAAAATCAGCCCAATAAATCGAAATAGTGGTTTCATTGTATCTCCGATGCAATGCAGGACGGCGTGTCGATAATTATTCCTATCATCCTACGTGATCTCAGAAAGGCAAACAACTGCAAGATTGATCGGTGTTACAAACTTGTAAACACTTGTTTGATTTTTATTATTGGCAGGATTATTCTGGTCGGACCATAAAGATAACAAAAAGTGATGTCACCATGTACCCACACCTATTACAGCCTTTAGATTTAGGATTTACTCAACTGCGTAATCGCGTATTAATGGGATCAATGCATACTGGACTTGAAGAACATAAAGAAGGGCTAAGTAAGTTGGCTGCTTTTTATGAAGAGCGAGCGAAAGGTGGCGTTGGCTTAATCGTCACCGGCGGTTTTTCGCCAAACTTACGTGGTCGACTGCATCCATTTAGTGCTGAGTTTAGCAAGACTAAGCATGCCAAAGCGCACCAAGTGGTGACTGAAGCGGTGCATCGCCATGGTGGCAAGATTGCGCTGCAGCTACTGCATGCTGGACGCTATGCGATGCATCCGTTCGCACAGAGTGCCTCGGCGATTAAAGCGCCGATTGCTAAATTCACCCCAAGTGAAATGAGTGTTCGACAGATACGTAATACTATTCAAGCCTTTGCTCATAGCGCTGAGTTAGCTCAGTTAGCGGGTTACGATGGGGTTGAAATCATGGGATCTGAAGGCTACCTCATTAACCAGTTTATTTGTAAACGAACGAACGTTCGTTACGATGATTGGGGCGGTAGCTATGAAAATCGCATGCGTTTTCCTCTTGAAGTCGTACGTGCGATACGCGAAGCGGTCGGTAAAGAATTCATCATTATTTTCCGTCTATCGATGCTCGATTTGGTTGAAGAAGGCAGTACCTTTGAAGAGGTCTTACAGCTCGCTAAGGGATTAGAAAAAGCGGGAGTGACCATCATTAATACCGGAATTGGTTGGCATGAAGCGCGGATCCCGACTATTGCTACGCAAGTACCCCGTGCGGCGTTCAGTTGGGTGACGGAAAAAATCAAATCGCATCTTACGGTGCCTGTGGTGACATGTAACCGGATCAATACGCCCGAACAAGCCGAAAAAATTCTGGCTAGTGGCCAAGCCGATATGGTGTCAATGGCGCGTCCTTTCTTGGCTGACCCTGATTTTGTGCGTAAAGCTGAGCAAAATAAAGCGGCACTGATCAATACCTGTATTGGTTGTAACCAAGCCTGTTTAGATAATATTTTTCAGGCCAAGCGAGCCACTTGTATGGTAAACCCTCGCGCTTGTTATGAAACCGAAATTCGTATCCAACCGGCAACTCATAAGAAAAAAGTCGCAGTAGTTGGTGCAGGCCCCGCGGGCCTTGCTTGTGCAACGACATTGGCCGAGCGGGGACATGAGGTCGATCTCTTTGAGCGTAACGATAGGATTGGTGGGCAATTTAGGCTCGCGATGCAAATTCCAGGCAAAGAGGAGTTTCGCGAGACGATTCGTTATTTTGCCAATCGCATTGATGAAACTGGGGTGAAATTGCATTTAGATCGCAATGTAACCTTTGATATGCTCGCTGATTACGATGATATCGTGATGGCTTCGGGCGTTGAGCCTAGAAGCATTCAATTAGAGGGCATTGATCATCCTGAAAAAGTTATTGATTACCAAACTTTGATTCGCGAAAAGACCCCAGTCGGAGAAAAAGTGGCGATTATTGGTGCTGGTGGTATTGGTATTGATGTAGCGACAATGATAACCGAGCCTACGGATCACGATTTAGATGACTGGTTACATGAGTGGGGAATTGATAAAGAGATTGCCCACCCAGGCGGGTTATACCCATACCCAGATGCGGTTAGTGATAAGCAAGTTTGGCTGTTGCAGCGCCGTAAAGGACGAGTGGGTAAAGGCCCTGGTAAAACAACAGGTTGGATTCACAAACGTACGCTAGAGAAACGTGGTGTCAATATGTTAGGTGGTATTGGCTACGAGAAAATAGACGCACAGGGGCTACATATCACGCTGGATGGGCAACAAAAACTGTTAGACGCGGACACCGTTATTGTGTGCGCTGGGCAAGAGTCGGTTCGGCCTTTTGCCGAACAGTGGGCAAGCTTGGGTGAGAAACTGCATGTGATTGGCGGAGCCGATGTCGCTGGAGAGCTTGACGCGGTACGTGCGATTCGTCAAGGCGTTGAATTGGCAGTGAAATTGTAAGCGAACTGTCAATAACTTAAATATGAAAACATAAGGGGCTGATAAGGCCCCTTACTGTATCGATTGAAATCCAGCAGTGACTTAGGCTGGTGGATTATAAAATGACGGTTTTATTGCCATAAACAAACACGTGATCATTAATCACTTTGTTGATGGCTTTGCTGAGCACATTTTTCTCCACATCACGTCCCGCTTGGGCCATGTCTTGCGCACTGAAGGTATGATCAACCGGAATCACATCTTGTTTAATGATGGGTCCTTCATCAAGATCGTTGGTGACAAAGTGCGCGGTTGCACCAATGATTTTAACCCCACGCTCGTAAGCTTGTTGATAAGGTTTTGCGCCGATGAAAGCCGGTAAAAAACTATGGTGGATATTGATGATTTTATGATGAAATTTTTCGACAAAACCGGGCGTGAGTACCCGCATATATTTAGCTAACACAACAAAATCGACGTGATAAGGTTCAATCACTTCGAGAATTTTCTGTTCATGCTCTTGACGATTAAGTCCTTCATGAGAGACATAATGATAAGGAATATCAAATTTTTCAGTTAGGCCTTGTAGAGTATCGTAATTGCCGACCACGGCAGCGATGTCTACTTCTAAGCTACCATCGTAAGTCTTCATTAAAATATCGCCAAGACAATGTGCCTCTTTGGTCACCATAATAATGATTCGTTTACGAGCAGAATCCATCAGTTTGCGTTTGGTACCAGACGGTAGAGCTTGATCAAGATCAGCGAGAAATGTGGTGTCATTAAAATACCCTTCTAACTCGGTACGCATAAAAAAATGACCGCTGGTATTATCGACAAATTCATTGTTATGAATGATGTTAAGTTGATGTTTATAACAAATATTAGTGATTTTTGAGATCAATCCTGGGGCATCACTGCAATGCGTCAGGAGGGTTTTTTTTTCCATTGATAACTTCCGTGAGTATTTTTCTCGGTCTGTAAAATAAATCAAGGCTGCAAGAACGGTGATGCAGACCACACTGTAGCGACTATAATTAATCTATTATCAATAAGGATTCAACAACTATCACGGCTAGACACTAACGGCTTCCTCTTTCAGTCTTTTGCTGAGTACCATTTAAGGTGGTGTGTATGGACAAAGAACTACTTGCACGTAAATTATACGTAGAGCGTGTGCATGCTCTGATGGGAGACAATCCAGTTGATGAAGCGTTATTGGACGCGATGTGGGAAAGTAAAGCTTCCCCTGTGGATGCCGCAAAAGCCATGATGCCGACAGCCAGTAATGGTTACGACGCACCCCCTTGGTTAGCCCGTTATCTCAATCGCAAATAAAACGTTTTTCTAGTGACACGATCAGCGCGAAGCGGATTTCGATTCGCGCTGTCGCAACAAACCTGCCATAATCGCTGCATTCCTCATCGTCATTATTGCTGTCATGATCGCTAAAACCTTTTCTCAACATGGGGCTTTGGGCAAAGCCATTCCTGGTTTTCAAGGGCGTCAAGCTCAAGTTGATATGGCGTTAGCTGTTGCTAAAGCGATCGAGAATCAATCACAATTAGTAGTTGAAGCGGGCACGGGAACCGGTAAAACCTTTGCGTATTTAGTTCCTGCGTTATTGAGTGGCAAAAAGGTCATCATCAGTACGGGCTCGAAAAACTTACAAGAGCAACTATTTCATCGAGATTTACCTTTAATGGTCGAGGCTTTGGGCTTTTTTGGCCAAGTGGCGCTTCTGAAAGGGCGCGCTAACTACCTTTGCTTGGATAGGTTGAGCCGACAAATGGTTGAAAGCCATCACGCGCAAAGCGATCCAACGTTATTAACCCAATTAGTTAAAGTACGCAGTTGGTCATCATCGACCAAAAGCGGCGATCTCGGTGAATGTGATGAGTTGGCGGAAGATAGCATGATCATCCCGACCATTACTTCGACCAACGATAACTGTTTAGGCAAAGAGTGCTTAAGTTATCAAGATTGCTTTGTCTCAAAAGCGCGACGTAAGGCTATGGAAGCGGATATCGTGGTCGTTAACCATCATCTTTTCCTAGCGGATCTTGCCATCAAAGAGACCGGATTTGGTGAGCTTATCCCTGACGCCGAGGTGTTTATTTTTGACGAGGCACACCAGTTACCTGATATTGCAAGCCAATATTTTGGTCAATCGGTTTCAAGCCGACAGATTCAAGATTTAGCCAAAGATATTGAAATTGGTTATCGCACCGAAGCGAAGGATATGCGCCAATTGCAAAAAGTTGGCGATAAACTCCAGCAAACGGCGATGGATTTGCGCGTATTATTAGGGGACTCTGGTTTTCGTGGCAACTGGCGAGAGGCGCTGTCGGTGGCTAGCATTGCTCAGCAAGTGGAGCGATTGCAAGAGAGTTTAACTTTTGCTATCGACGTGTTAAAGCTTGCCCTTGGTCGAAGTCAGTTGCTTGATACCGCTTTTGAGCGCGCGAATACCTTAAAAGCACGTATTGTTCGGGTCTGTGATGTTTCTATTACTGGATACTCCTATTGGTTTGATACCACGCCGCGGCATTTTAGTTTACACATTACGCCATTATCGATCGCTGATAAGTTTCAAGAGCAAATTAATCTTAAATCCGGTGCGTGGATTTTTACTTCGGCAACGTTAGCCGTAAATGAAGATTTTGCACACTTCACCCATCGTTTAGGGCTAAAACCCAGTGAGCAATTTTCTTTACCCAGTCCTTTTGATTATCAGCAGCAAGCGAAACTGTGCGTCCCCCGTTACTTGCCAGAACCCAATAGCGCAGGGTTAGCGGATAAGTTGGTTGAAATGCTTGCCCCGGTGATTGAACAAAACCAAGGACGCTGCTTTTTTTTGTGTACCTCTCATACTATGATGCGCGAGTTGGGTGAGCGATTTCGTGAGCATTTGAGCCTTCCGGTACTGTTACAAGGGGAAACCAGTAAACAGAAAACCCTCGCACAATTTATGGAGCTTGGTAATGCGCTTTTAGTTGCCACAGGAGCTTTTTGGGAGGGGATTGATGTTAGAGGCGATACCCTAAGCTGTGTTATTATTGATAAACTACCGTTTACTTCCCCGGATGACCCGCTGTTAAAAGCGCGTATCGAGGATTGTCGTTTGCGCGGTGGCGATCCTTTTGCTCAGGTCCAATTACCTGATGCTGTCATTACTCTTAAACAGGGAGTAGGACGACTCATTCGAGATCAGAAAGACAAAGGCGTATTGATTATCTGTGATAATCGTTTAGTTACCCGTGATTATGGCGGCGTATTTTTAGCCAGTTTGCCTCCGATACCACGAACACGTGATTTGGCGGTGGTAAAAGACTTTCTGCTATCTCTTTCTGTAACAGACACTAATTAGAGACATTCATGAGTGCAACCATTCTTGCTTTAGATACCGCAACCGAGGCGTGCTCGGTTGCTTTGATGGTCGGAGGTAAACTTTACTCACGCAGTGAAGTGGCACCTCGAGATCACACAAAAAAAATTCTGCCGATGGTCGATGAAGTACTTAAAGAAGCGGGCATCACATTGCACGAGTTAGATGCACTGGCGTTTGGTCGTGGCCCAGGGAGTTTCACCGGAGTACGGATTGGCATCGGAATTGCACAAGGCTTAGCTTTTGGTGCTGATTTGCCGATGATTGGTATTTCGACCTTAGCTGCGATGGCTCAGGCTGCGTATCGAGAGCAGGGAGCCACTCACGTTGCTTGTGCGATTGATGCGCGAATGAGTGAAGTCTATTGGGGGCGTTTTGTCCGCCAAGCTGACGGCAGTTGGTCTGAGCTTGACGCTGAGTGTGTCATTGCTCCGTCCCTATTATTAGAACACATGGCTGCTCGATCTGAGGATGAACATTGCTGGACGATGGCAGGAACCGGTTGGCAAGCCTATACAGAGACACTCACTGCTTTGCCGCTGCGTACGGAACAAAGTGCGGTGTTGTATCCTCAAGCGCAAGATATGGTGGTGTTGGCACAGCAGGCATGGAAAAAAGGTCAGCATGTGCCTGTAGAGCAAGCCACACCGTGTTATTTAAGGGATACGGTGGCATGGAAAAAGCTACCAGGAAGAGAATAATCACTATTCTTTATTAGAATAACGTCAATTCGATGACTCAAGGAGAAGACGCGTTGCTTCTCCTGCCCGTGAAGGTAGATAAGGAGCATTATGGTCGCAATTAATGGTTCACTCAATGGTTTGCCGCCAGGACGCATTACCAATACTCAACGGGCGTCAAAAGCGAAGAAAAATCAAGTCTCTCAGTCTTCATCTTCGGCAGCTTCAACCAGCAAAGTCGCCGAGGCGGTTGCTCATTCAATACGCCAAATGGATTCGGCAGATATTCACCGCGCGCAACTGCACTATGATTTACCCGAAGGACGAGCGCGTAAGGCAATGGAAGAATATTTAGATATTATGAATCATGCTAAGAAAGAGGAACTTACACAAATGCTCGGTGTCGATCTGTATATCTAATTAAGGGGCTTTCTATGTTATCCAACCGTTGGTTATTCTTACCTGCTTGTACTTTACTTAGCTTATTGACGGCGTGTTCGTCACTCCCCCCTACGCTAGTGACTGATAACGGTGCGCTGATCACCGATTATCATCAGTGGCTGGCTCAACCCAGCGATACCGTTAATGAAGTACGTTTAGGCGGTGTTATCGCTCAGGTAACAAATTTGGTCGATAGCACTCGTATTGAAGTGGTCAATTTACCGATAGATAAGGCCGGTAAGCCGCTATTAACGGATGAGCCTCAAGGTCGTTTTATTGGCTATATTGATGGTTTTGTCGACCCGATTGCTTATGGTCAAGGTCGACTAGTGACTTTTATTGGCACCACAGCTCAACCAGAAACGGGCACCGTAGGTGAGTTTGAGTATACGTTTCCAGTGATGAAGGTACGAGGCTCTCATTTATGGCGAGTGGAAGAGCGCGTCGTTATTGATGACATTACGCCTTATGTCTTCCCATGTCGGAGTTTCTATTGCCGTCACGTTGAGGACTTTCCACGTAGTGGCCGAGTGATCCAAGAAGTGAAGTGATGCTCCGCAGCGAAACTTTTACTATTGCTCATGGTGAAATTGCTGGGTTAACGGTAGGTGACGTACGGCAATCTGACTACAGTGTACTTTTTTTACATGGCTGGTTAGACAATGCCGCCAGCTTTATTCGTGTTATTTCATTTCTCCAGCAGCTTGCCCCTGAAGGGCATTTTTTTGCCATTGATTTGCCTGGGCATGGTTTATCAAGCCATAAACCTGCGGCGAATTATTACTCCTTTCATGATTATATCGATGATGTTTATCAAGTGTTGCACAATCTTTCGCCAAACAGACTGGTGCTAGTAGGGCATTCGCTTGGTGCTTTAATCGCAAGTTGCTATAGTGCCGCTTTTCCTGAACAAGTCGCAGGATTAGTGCAAATTGAAGGTTTTTTACCCTTAGCGGAAGATCCGGTGGATAGTGTCCAACGATTACGTCAAGGGGTGTTGAGTCGGCAACGAGTGAGGCGCAAGCCCACCCGCTATTACTATAGCGTCGAGGAAGCGATTGAGCATCGTGCTCGGGTGAATCAACTGCCTGCTGAATTGATTGAACCAGTGGTGAGACGAGGTCTTCATCACGTGGGCACTCAGTGGCAGTGGCGTCATGATAATAAGTTATTGTGCGATTCATTGTATCGGCAAACTCCGCAACACGCTCAAGCGGTGATGAACAATATTATCTGTCCACATCATGTTATTTTAGGAGATCAAGGGTTTGCTTCATTGCAAACGGATCTGACTGATTATATAGGACAGCCTAGTCAATCATCGATCGTCGCCGGTGGGCATCATTGCCATCTTCAACAACCTTTATTGGTCGCGGAACTAATTCTTGGCTTAGTTAACAAAATTTAAACAAGTGTTTGGGTCTTTCGTGCTCAAGCGCTCCGGCTGTGCTGTAATAGTGATCATTTTTATAACAAAGATAATCTTGATTATGCCAGCCAATTACGAGGAGTATTACTGTGGATAAACCTTGGCTCTCACGTTATCCCACTGACGTACCAGAAACGATTAATCCCGATCAATATTTATCATTGGTCGAAATGTTCGAACAATCTGTCAATAAATACGCTGACCAACCCGCATTCATGAATATGGGGTCGGTAATGACTTTTCGTAAGTTGGAAGAGCGCAGTCGAGCATTTGCCGCTTATTTACAAAATGAGCTAAAGCTTAAAAAGGGCGATAGAGTAGCGCTGATGATGCCAAATCTATTGCAATATCCCGTGGCTTTATTTGGGGTATTACGAGCGGGGATGATCGCGGTTAATGTCAACCCGTTATATACCCCGCGTGAATTAGAGCATCAATTAAATGATGCCGATGCTCGTGCGATCGTTATTGTCTCCAATTTTGCGAATACGCTAGAGCAAATAGTCGCGAACACTCAAGTTAAGCATGTCATCTTGACCAGTCTTGGGCAAATGTTACCTCGCGCCAAAGGGACCTTGGTTGATTTTGTGGTCAAGTATGTCAAAGGTATGGTTCCTAAATATGATTTACCGGGAGCCATATCAATGCGTAAAGCACTGCATAAGGGCCGTCGTTTACAATACGTTAAGCCTTTTATGTCCGGTGAAGACATTGCGTTTCTACAGTATACCGGTGGGACAACGGGGGTAGCGAAAGGCGCGATTTTGACTCATCGCAACATGGTCGCTAACGTATTGCAAGCCAAGGGCGCATATGGTCCGGTTTTACGTGAAGGACGTGAGTTAGTGGTAACGGCATTGCCGCTTTATCACGTGTTTGCACTCACGGTAAACTGTCTACTGTTTATCGAAATGGGAGGGCGTAATCTACTGATCACCAACCCACGTGATATCCCCGGCTTTATTAAAGAGCTACAAAAATACCCATTCACGGCGATCACTGGTGTCAACACGCTGTTTAATGCGTTGGTCAATAATGAAGATTTTCATGAACTGGACTTTAGTCATCTCCAATTGTCGGTTGGCGGTGGTATGGCCGTACAACGCGCAGTGGCTGAAAAATGGAAAAAGATCACCGGTATCCATTTACTCGAAGGTTATGGTTTAACGGAATGTTCACCTTTGGTCACTGGTAACCCTTATGACTTGTCTGATTACTCTGGCGCGATTGGTTTACCCGTGCCCTCGACTGAAGTTCGTATGGTTGATGATGAAGGGAACGTCGTTGCCAATGATCAAACCGGCGAACTTCAAGTGCGTGGCCCACAGGTGATGCATGGCTATTGGCAGCGACCTGAAGCCACCAAAGAAGTGATTAATGAAGATGGCTGGTTGTCGACAGGGGATATTGTGCGCTTTGATGAAGAGGGTATGATCTACATCGTTGACCGTAAAAAAGACATGATTCTTGTGTCTGGATTTAACGTCTACCCGAATGAAATAGAAGATGTTGTTGCACTGCATGGTAAAGTGCTAGAGGTGGCGGCGATTGGTCAAGCGCATGAAGTCTCTGGTGAAGTCGTTAAAATTTATGTGGTTAAACGCGACCCAAGTTTAACGAAAGAAGAAATTATTACTCACTGTCGTAAGCATTTGACGGGTTATAAAATTCCTAAACTGATTGAGTTCAGAGAAGAGCTGCCTAAGACTAACGTCGGTAAGATTTTACGTCGCGTACTACGCGAAGAAAACGATGCGCAATTGGCAGAAAAGTCGAAATGTGCTTAAGTGCGCAATAGCGTTTTAATGTTACAATGCCGACCATTCTCGTCGGCATTTTTTTATCTTAGCGCCCCCAAATCAACACAGGCAGAGTGAGCCATTTGTGAATTATACAATCATTAATCAACAGCATGAATTACAGCGAGTGTGCGCACTTGCCCGTCAAGCAGACGTTGTCATGCTCGACACTGAATTCGTTCGTACTCGGACTTTCTTTCCGCAATTAGGCTTGATCCAATTATTTGATGGGGAGACGCTGTCGCTGATCGACCCGTTGGCAATGGAGGATATGACGCCATTTATTGAGCTGCTGCAAGATGTTTCCGTTTTAAAAGTCTTGCATGCCTGCGGAGAAGATCTGGAAGTGTTCCACAACAGCTTGGGTTGTGTACCATTTCCGATGGTGGATACTCAATTGATGGCGGCCTTTATTGGTTATGGCTTATCAACTGGCTTTGCTGCTTTGGCGAATGATTTACTCAATGTTGAGCTAGATAAAAGCGAGTCTCGTACCGATTGGCTTGCGCGGCCTTTGTCTGAGAAACAACTAGAGTATGCCGCCGCGGATGTTTTTTATTTACTGCCGATGTATGAACAGCTACTCGATAAAGTCACGCAAGCTGGCTGGTGGGATGCCGTTTTACAAGAGTCACAACTGCAAGTTGAAAAACGGACTCGAGTGTTTGATGCACAATTCGCTTACCTTGAGATCAAAGGTGCTTGGCAATTAAAGCCTAAAGAGTTAGCCATTTTAAAACCGCTTGCCACTTGGCGTTATCAACAGGCGGTTAAACGTGATTTAGCTTTGAACTTTGTGATCCGTGAACATGATTTACTGACTATTGCCCGTTTAGCGCTGAGTTCGCCAAAGCGAATGGAAGAAGAGGGGATTGACCCGCATGTGATTCGTCGTCACAGTGATGCGATAGCAACGATCGTTAAACAAGCGAAACAGACGCCTGTAGAGAATTACCCTGCGGCGATCGTGCCGTTAATGGATTACCCTGGCTATAAGCAGCTATTCAAAAAACTCAAAGATGAAGTCAAAGTGGTATCGCAAACTTCGGGTTTAGCCAGTGAATTTTTGGCATCAAAAAAGCAGTTAAATCAGTTAGTGAGCTGGGTTTGGAACCAGCAGCGTGAACCGGATCATCTGCCAGACTTAATGCAAAATTGGCGTTTACCTTTACTCGGTGAGCGACTCAATAAGTTGATCGGATAACGTTTATCAGCCACTAAGTGGTAGTCGACAGTAGTCATCCCAACCTTTGCTCTGTTGGGATGGCCTATCTATAAAGCGGTGTCAGTATTGATGCGCTGGCTTACTTTTCTTCATCAGGGAGTTTTACGTTTAACTCCAAGACAGAAATGTCGTCATCTTTATGTTCAAAAGAAAGCTCAACCATCGATGGATCAATCGCAACGTATTTAGCAATCACTTTCAGAATGTCTTCTTTCAATTGTGGTAAATAGGTTGGCGCAGGATCGCTTTGGCTACGGCGCTCGGCAACAATAATTTGTAAGCGCTCTTTAGCCAAACTGGCCGAGTTTTTTTTCTGTGGGCGGAAAAACTCAAGTAAAGACATACTAATTTAGCCTCCAAAAAGTCGTTTAAAGATGCCTTTTTTCGGCTCAGTAAGAAAACGAAACTCTACTTGCTGGCCAAGCAGTCTTTCGACGGTATCATCGTAGGCTTGGCCGGCATCTGATTGTTCATCAAAAATCACTGGGACGCCTTTGTTTGAGGCGTTCAATACGGCTTGGCTCTCAGGGATAACCCCCAGCAGTGGAATATGCAAAATTTCTTCAACGTCTTCAACACTGAGCATCTCGCCTTGGTTAACCCGTGTTGGATTATAACGAGTTAACAGTAAATGCTGTTTAACTGGCGGAAGGCCTTGTTCGGCGCGCAGTGATTTTGAATCTAAAATACCGAGGATACGGTCTGAGTCACGCACAGAAGAGACTTCAGGGTTGGTGGTGACAATCGCTTCATCCGCATAATAGAGCGCCATTAGTGCCCCTTGCTCAATGCCTGCTGGAGAGTCACAAATAATAAATTCAAACTCCATCTCATTCAGTTCATTGAGAATACGCTGCACCCCTTCTTTGGTCAGGGCATCTTTATCTCGCGTTTGTGAAGCCGGTAAAATAAATAAGTTTTCATTACGTTTATCTTTGATTAGCGCTTGATTCAGTGTCGCTTCCCCATTGAGGACGTTGACAAAGTCATACACTACCCGTCGTTCACAACCCATAATTAAGTCGAGATTACGTAACCCGATGTCAAAATCAATCACCGCGGTTTTTTTACCTTTCAACGCCAGCCCTGAGGCAATGGCTGCGCTGGAGGTGGTTTTACCCACTCCGCCTTTTCCTGACGTTACAACAATAATGCGTGCCATTTAATTAATTTCCTTTCGAATCTAAATTGTCAATTTTTCAAAATGCAGTGATTCATCGTTTAAGCTTAGCATCACTTTATTTTGCCAAAACTGACTGTCAATTTGATCGCTTAGCCAGTAATTTCCTGCAATCGACACCAGCTCAGCTTGTAAATCATTACAAATTATTTTTGCTTCTCTTTGGCCACTGGCCCCAGCAATGGCTCGCCCACGTAATGTACCATGAATATGGATTGAACCATCGGCGATGACTTCTGCGCCTGGGCTTACATGACTAAGAATCACTAAGTCGCCATCTTTGGCATAAACTTGCTGGCCAGAGCGGACTGGCGTATGAATCACTTTTGTCGGGGCCATCGCTGCCGGAGCGTTCGCCGGCGTATTGCTGGCTGTCATGACGGCAAAGCCAGCTTCGAATGCTTGACGTTGACAACGTTTATCTTTACAGCCAGTAATGCCAACCGGGACAAAACCCGCTTCACGAATGCCCTGTTTCAGAGCATGAAAATCCAGTTCACCGCCGACTTTATTAATATTAAGTACAATTGGTGCATTAGCAAAAAAAGCGGGGGCTTGATCGGTTTTTTGTTTGAGAAAATCGATCGCATTGGCAACATGATGATCTGCAAGGTGCAATACAGACAAAGTGAAGCTGCTGCCTTTTAGGTCAGGTGTATGGGACATGATAACGTTGACCTCAATAAACGTTGGTAACGCTGGTTATATACCCAAATCAGCTCACAACACTCGAAAAAGAGCAGCATACTTATTTTGAGGTTACTTGGGTATAGAATAATTAGCGTTGTCGAAGACGATGGCTGTCATGTTATATTCAGCGCTCAGTGACAGCAAGTTATCTTGCGGTCAAATGCGTGATTTACTCGCAATTTTCACTGTGGTTATTCAAAATATATCCAAGTCATTTGGGTGTATACTCTCTCTGGCTGCACATAACGCAGATAACACAATACAAAAGGGTTGGCATGCTTTGTTCTATTTATAAAAGTTCGAAAAAAGAAGGAACTTATCTGTATCTTCCGAAAAGAGATGACTTTTCACAAGTTCCTGACACTTTGCTCGAGACCTTTGGTAAACCTATCTTTGTCATGTTAGTCAACTTGACCAATCGTCAACTAGCTCGCGTGGATGTAGATAAGGTAAAAACAGCGTTGCAAGTAACGGGATTCTTTTTACAGCTTCCCCCGCCAACAGAAAATTTATTGGATATACATAAACAGCAGAAAGCACAAAGTAGACAAGCCACTGCTGATTAGGATCGCTTGAGGAGGGCATCTTGAGAAAATTACTGTCAGTTATTTTAGGGTTAACGCTATCGGCTCCTTTGCTGGCCAATACGGTGAGTTTTGAGCAATATCTTGAAGGGTTAAAGCAACAGGCGCGTCAAGAAGGCATTTCTGAGCAAATATTGGCAGAAGCGTTTGCTAATGTGGAGTATCGTCCTCGAGCGGTCACCGCAGATCGTAATCAACCGGAAAGACGCTTAACTTTAGATGAATACATCCCTCGTGCGGTACCGGACTGGAAAGTCAAACAAGCTCAAGCATTGTATGAAAAACACTATGATGAGTTACAGCGTATTGGTAAGCAGTATGGTGTTCAGCCGCGTTTTATCGTTGCGCTTTGGGGTGTCGAAAGTAACTTCGGTAGCTTTACTGGCAATTTCCCAGTTATCGATGCTTTATCAACGATGGCTTATGATGGTCGACGCGAAGAGTTTTTCCGTAAGGAAACCATGGCTGCCTTACAAATTTTGCAACAGGGGCATATTACGGTTGATGAAATGAAAGGCTCATGGGCTGGGGCGATGGGACAATGTCAGTTTATGCCGAGCTCCTTTTTAGCGTTTGCCGCAGACGGTGATGGTGACGGTAAAAAAGATATTTGGGGCACCAAGGCGGATGTTTTCGCGTCAACGGCTAATTATCTAAGTAAATCCGGTTGGGATGATCGTTATACTTGGGGGCGTCAGGTAAAAATTCCGGCTAATTTTGATAAAGCTTTGGAAGGCCGTCAGGCTGAAAAAGGCAAGTTACTGCGCGAGTGGAGTGAGCTTGGTATCACTCGTTATGATGGTCAACCATTGCCACAGTTGAAAGAAGACATCAAAGCTTGGCTTATTATGCCAGATGATGAAAGTGGGCGGATTTACTTGGTTTATAACAATTATAATGTGCTGATGAAATGGAACCGCTCGCACTACTTTGCGGTTGCGGTCAGCCATTTAGCCGATAGGATCAAATTTTAACCATGAGTGACCAAAGTGGTTAGTTTCTTCGATAAGGGCTGTTTTGTGACAGCCCTTTTTTATTCTCGTACCTTGGTGATTGATGAAATTGATAAAAAGTGGATTGTCGCTTTTAGCCGATCAATTGTTCTTCAATTGCGTTGCGTAACTTGACGCGATCATGCCGCCAATCACGATTGGGAGAAGCGAGATCGCGTGTGACACAATTCCATTGATGATTGAGCTCTGGATGCTCAGTGGCACCAATCACTACATCAATATGGCGAGCGGCACAGGCGCGCTCACACCATTCTAATTTCTGCTGCAAACTCATTCGCCCTGCTGGGCCATATTCTGGGGAAAGGTTCTCAACAAAAATCAATTTGGCGCGGGTATTCTCTGCGATCGCTTGGCCGATTTCAGGTAATAATAGCGGTGGCATAATACTGGTGAGAAAACTGCCCGGACCGAGAATGATCGCATCCGCTTGAGAGATAGCCTGGACGCCTTCCTTAGTAGCGGGGACTTCTGGATCAAGATCCAGCCTCAGTAGATCTTGGGCCATTTCATCAACACTGGTTTCCCCTGTGACCCATTTCCCCTCTACCGATAGGGCGGTTAAGTCAGCGGGATGTTCTGACATTGGCACAATATTGACGTCGACTTTGAGCATGTTGCGGATCAAGTTAATCGCTTCTAGCGGGCGTACCGATAGATGGTCTAACGCGGTTAACATTAAATTGCCAAGATTATGTCCGTTCAGTTCACCAGCGCCTTTGAAACGGTACTCAAACATCATCGAGCTTATCGAAGGTTCTGTGATTAATTGATTAATGCAGTTGCGCGTATCTCCCCAAGCGATACCTCCTTGGCAGTGACGAATACGTCCGGTCGATCCGCCGTTATCTGTAGTGGTGACAATACCTGTTGCATTGGAACCAAAGACTTTTAATGCAGCCAGTATTCTGCCTAATCCGTGGCCGCCGCCAATCGCAACCACTTTTTTATCATCATAGAGGGACATGTTATCATTCGAGTTGTTCTTTGATGGCCTACAATTTAGAGCAATGCTCAAGCGGATGGTACTCATTTTGTGGTAATTTATGCATCAAAACCGTTTTTTTTCAGTAGAAGCTGGAAACACACACAATATTTAAGTATTTTATCCGTTCGCTGCAACCGATAAGCGTCGAGCGTACGCTTATTGTTGCCATAACTCCGAGCTTATCTGTACTAAGTTTTCTTAAGCGCAACGTTTTTGAAGATAAGTCATTTAAGCCAGTGGTATTGAACCACAAGGGCAAAGTGGGAAACTTTTTTGCCTCCCGTATTTGGAAAGGTGTTCCGTGGCGCAACCATTCGAAGATAAATTCCAGCGTAAATTTTACTATTTACGTCTGTCTGTAACTGATGTCTGCAATTTTAAGTGTACCTACTGCTTACCCGATGGTTATCGACCCTCGGGAACCAAAAACTCCGCCTTTTTAACTTTGCCGGAGATTCAGCGCGTAGTGAAGGCGTTTGCTTATTGTGGTACCTCTAAAGTGAGGATTACCGGAGGCGAGCCGAGTTTACGTAAAGATTTCACCGAGATTATTCAGACGGTCGCTGGTCAGCATGGGGTAGAGAAAGTTGCCACCACCACCAATGGTTACCGGATGGCTAATCAAGTCATGGCTTGGAAGCAGGCAGGACTGACCGATATCAATGTGAGTGTCGATAGTTTAGACCCGAGAATGTTTCAGCAGATCACCGGGGAAAACCGTTTTTATCAAGTTATGCAGGGAATCGAACGGGCTTTTGAGGTTGGCTTTACGCAAGTCAAAGTCAATGTGGTGCTGATGAAAGATCTTAATGCGCACACCATGCCTCAATTTCTGGCGTGGATTCAGCATCGGCCGATCCAACTGCGTTTTATTGAACTGATGCAGACAGGGGAGATGGATGATTTATTTGCTCGTCATCATCTTTCTGGCGTCACCCTGCGTAATCAACTGATTGCCGATGGTTGGTTACTGAAAGCGCGAGCGCATCATGATGGGCCTGCTCAGGTTTATTGGCATCCTGATTATCAAGGTGAAGTAGGGTTGATCATGCCTTACGAGAAAGACTTTTGTCAGAGTTGTAATCGACTACGCATCTCTGCGTTAGGTAAGCTACATCTTTGTTTGTTTGGTGAGCAAGGTCTTTCATTGCGTGATCTATTACAAGAAGATAGTCAGCAATCAGCGTTAATTGAACGTATTCAAACCCAGTTACAACATAAGTCTGTTAGTCATTTTTTACATGATGGTAATACAGGTATAACTCCCCATTTGGCATCCATTGGTGGCTAGACTTTTGGGGACAGATAATGAAAAAGATAAGGTGATGACATGGGCCATGCAGAAAGTAAATTTCAACCCGCTACAATCGCGGTATTAACTGTATCTGATACGCGCACGCAAGAGAACGACACCTCTGGTGGTTATTTAGCTGAGCAATTGCAAGCCGCGGGGCATCTATTGGCGGATAAGCAAATTGTGATTGATGATAAATATAAAATTCGTGCCATCGTGTCACAATGGATTGCTGACGAGGCGATTCAAGCCATCTTGATTACTGGTGGTACTGGCTTTACCGCTCGTGATAGTACTCCTGAAGCGCTGAAGCCGCTTTTTGATAAAGAGGTCGAGGGCTTTGGTGAGCTGTTTAGAATGGTGTCGTATGAAGAGATTGGTACTTCAACGATTCAGTCACGAGCCTTAGCGGGATTTGCCAATCACACGGTGATATTTGCTATGCCGGGCTCGACGGGGGCTTGCCGTACTGGATGGACGAAAATCATCCAGCAGCAATTAGATGCGAGTCATCGTCCATGTAACTTTATGCCTCATCTCGCTGGGTAACAGAAAAACATGACTGAATTTAGCCATATTAATGCCAACGGTGAAGCGAATATGGTCGATGTATCGGCCAAACTCGATAGCGTGCGTGAAGCGCGTGCAGAAGCTTATATTCGTATGGCACCAGAAACTCTTCAATTAATTATTTCTGGGCAGCACCACAAAGGTGATGTGTTTGCTACCGCACGGATTGCTGGAATTCAAGCCGCTAAAAAAACGTGGGATTTAATTCCTCTTTGCCACCCTTTGCTGCTTTCTAAAGTTGAAGTTCATTTACAAGCTATCGAAGCAGAAAGCTGTGTACGGATTGAATCTGTGTGTAAGCTAGCAGGGAAAACCGGTGTTGAGATGGAAGCGTTAACCGCAGCCTCTGTCGCCGCTTTGACTATTTATGATATGTGTAAAGCGGTACAAAAAGACATGGTCATTGAACAGGTTCGTTTATTAGAAAAAACCGGAGGTAAGTCCGGTCATTTTAAGGCTACGCGATGATTAACGTTGTTTTTTTTGCACAGACTCGTGAGTTGGTGGGCTGTGATCGGATTGAGATGCCAGCCAATTTTGCAACCGTTGAAGCTCTTAGACAGCATCTTGTGCTGCAAGGCGATAAGTGGTCACTAGCGTTAGATGCGGATAAGTTACTGGTTGCTGTTAATCACACCATTGTGGCAATGACTCATCCTTTGCAGTCGGGCGATGAAGTGGCCTTTTTTCCACCAGTCACTGGCGGGTGAAACAGATGGATAGCAGAGTCTCTGTACAAACGGCTGATTTTTCATTGGCCGATGAGTATGCGGCGTTAGCGCAAGACCGTAGTGCAGGAGCGGTTGTCACATTTGTCGGTAAAGTTCGTGATCTCAACCTTGGTGATGACGTGATCGGTTTACATCTTGAACATTACCCAGGAATGACTGAAAAAGCGCTCAGCCATCTGTGTGATCAAGCCCAACAACGCTGGCCCTTACAACACGTTCGTATCATTCATCGTGTTGGTGATTTGGATGTTGGTGCGCAAATTGTGTTTGTCGGCGTCGCGAGTGCTCACCGAGGCGCGAGTTTTGCTGCTTGTGAATTCATTATGGATAGCTTAAAAACTCAAGCCCCGTTTTGGAAAAAAGAACGCACCACAGGCGCTGAACGATGGATAGAATCGCGCGAATCCGATCACCAGGCGGCTAAACGTTGGTAAAGTAAGAACCTCAAGTTAGCCGTGCTTAGCTGACTTGGGGGCATCCTATCCCGATTGACGATTTGTGGCTTAGAATTTTAGCGGCATAATCCACTTTGTTACAAAAAAATCGCTTTCCTATCTAGTAAAATCAAGAAATTAGTCAACACTTACCTTAGACACCCTAATTGACTCGGATTGTCATTAGGCACTTGTACATTCAATGATTGTGGGATGACCATTACTAAGCGCAGAGAAGTATTGATGACATGGTATGGTCAATGATGCCAAGGAGATAGCAATGGATTCACTGAAAGTAAGAGATTACATGACCGTCAAAGCGGTGACCTTTAGCCCTGAAATGTCACTCAGTGCGGCTTTAGAACGCGTAAGTGGTTCTGAACATCTTGGTGGACCAGTGATTGATGATCAAAAGAGAGTGATTGGTTTTCTTTCTGAACAAGATTTGCTCGATAAATTAGTCAAAGCCAGTTATTTCTGTCATGACTCTCATACCGTCAGTGACTGCATGCATCAAGAAGTGCTGTCAGTTTCGCCTGAGACGTCAATCATTGAACTGGCTGATATGATGAAAGTTGGTAAGCCGAAAGTCTATCCGGTGATAGAGCAAGGAAAGTTAGTGGGCATCATTACCCGCCGCAATGTGCTGTTAGCGATTGGTAAAAACCTAGCGAATAGTTTTAAACATCCGGTTTGATCAGCGTGAGTGATACTTTTCAGTCTCACGATAGAATGCTAGTGCGGATATGGATATATCCCCATTCTACTTGAAGCTAGCAGTGGTGTTGGCGGTGTTCGTTCACCCCAATCACACCGTTTGTCTATGCTCACGGAGATCTACTCACTTGCCGCCTACCGGCAACTCCAAGTCGTTTCGGTATAGGATAAACATTCAGGCACTTCGTCGTGCAATGTATGTTTATGAATGAGTAACAAACCGCTTGACCTTGGAGTTAGCTCCAAGGTGTAAGCTTAACACATCATCAAATTAGGAGATGGATTGATGTCTGTTAAGCATTCAGGGTGCGATGTCACTCACGGTTCTCACGCTACTCATAATCAGGCGTCTTGTTGTTCAGCGGCGTCAACACCCCATCAAGTGCAACCCGAGGTGGCTTGCTGTTCTCAACCGGCTAAAGACATGGGTACTTTAGCTGACAGTGCTTGTGACTCGCTCGCTCAGTACCAACGTAGTTGGCAAGTCGTGGGGATGGATTGCCCATCGTGTGCGCGGAAAATAGAAACGGCGTTACAGAAAATTCCAGATATTGTCACCGCCAAGGTGCTGTTTGCGACAGAAAAATTGGTGGTACAGTTTAATCAGCCAGCAACGGTTGCGGCGGTTGAACAAGCCGTCAGTCGTGCTGGTTTTCAGATTCAGCACTCGACCTCTAAAGTTGCATCTTCTCACTCATCCCCCCGAACATGGTTAACACAAGCGGACAATCGACGCCTGGTTTTGATCAGTTCAGCGATGCTAGTGGCAGCCCTGATGACTCAATGGTCGAGCGAGTTAGCGCAGTGGATGTTTACACTAACCTGTTTGTTAGGCTTGGTTCCGATTGCGCGTAAAGCTTGGCAATTGGCAAAGTCAGGTACGCCGTTTGCGATTGAAACCTTAATGACTGTTGCGGCGTTAGGCGCTTTATATCTTGGTGAAACGGCTGAAGCAGCGATGGTGTTATTGCTGTTTTTGGTTGGCGAGCGTTTAGAAGGCATTGCTGCTGCACGGGCGCGTTCTGGCGTTCAAGCGCTGATGGCGCTGGTGCCCGATCAAGCGACGAAAATAGAACACGGCCAGCGAGTGTTAGTTGATGTGCAAGATCTGCAACCCGGTGATCACGTTGAGGTTGCTCCTGGCGGACGTTTACCTGCTGATGGACAGCTGTTAGACCCTGTGGCAAGTATTGATGAAAGTGCATTAACCGGAGAACCGATTCCGGTTGAAAAGCAAATCGGAGATACGCTCGCGGCGGGCTCTGTAGTGGTTGACCGTTTGATCCAAGTGCAGATCACTTCATTACCGGGACAAAATGCCATTGACCGTATTTTACATCTGATTGAGCAAGCTGAATCTCGTAAAGCGCCTTTGGAGCGGTTCTTGGACCGATTTAGCCGTTGGTATACCCCGCTGATGATGCTGATTGCTTTATTGGTTGTGATCATCCCGCCATTGGTGTTTGCTCAGCCATGGGAAACGTGGACCTATCGTGGACTGGCGTTATTATTAATTGCTTGTCCTTGCGCGTTAGTGATTTCAACCCCAGCGGCGATTACCTCTGGTTTAGCCGCGGCAGCAAGACGCGGTGCTTTAATCAAAGGGGGAGCGGCACTTGAGCAGCTTGGCCGAGTGACTATGATGGCGTTTGATAAAACCGGAACGCTAACGCAAGGAAAGCCACAGGTCACGGACATGATAAGCTTAACGGATCTGCCGTCATCTCAATGGTTAGCTGCAGTGGCTGCTATTGAGCAAGGGTCTAGTCATCCTTTAGCCACTTCGTTAGTGGATAACGTGCAAGCTCAAGGTTATGCTATTCCCCAAGCCTCTGAGCAACAAGCATTACCTGGGCGCGGTATTACAGGCTTAGTTGCTGGTCAACGCTATTCACTGTTATCGCCAACTCAGCTCGATGTCAGGGTTAATGCCTCCATTACTGAGTCCATTGAGCAACTCGAAGCTCAAGGGAAAACGGTCGCCGTTGCTTTGCAAAATAAGCAACCGATAGGCATTATCGCTTGGCAAGATACATTACGTGATGAAGCGCAAGCCGCGATTGCACAACTGAAAAAAATCGGCATTAACAGCATCATGTTGACCGGGGATAACCCACGCAGTGCTGCAGCCATCGCCGATAAGCTCGGTATGGATTTTCAAGCCAGTTTATTGCCTGAGGATAAAGTGCAAGCAGTCGAACAATTATCGCAAATTCAACCGGTTGCAATGGTAGGTGATGGCATTAATGATGCCCCTGCGATGAAGCTGGCCAGTATCGGTATTGCGATGGGCAGCGGTACCGATGTCGCGTTAGAGACGGCGGACGCAGCATTAACCCATAATCGACTCATTGAATTGGCAGGAATGATCGAATTATCTCGCGCTACGCTGAATAATATTCGACAAAATGTGACATTAGCTTTGGGCTTAAAGGCCATTTTGTTGGTGACCAGTTTACTCGGTATCACAGGCTTATGGATGGCAGTATTAGCTGATAGTGGTGCGACGGCGTTGGTCACTCTAAATGCTTTGCGCTTACTGCGTTTTAAGCCATCAGCCGCGGATTCACGTTGTTAGTAGCAATGGAAGTCATTTGAGTTTAATCACGAGCGAATAGTGTTGAGTTGCATTTGGATTGCTCGTTTTTGTGATGCAAACCGTTTTTCTTTGAAATGCTGTATTTTATTGCTGACGTAGTTGTGACGCTTGTCACTAAATGTTGTTGGGGACTGGGATAGAGTCACTAGGTACCCGAAATTAATGATGAGCTGAACAAGCCGCAATCAAGGAGTAACTTATGTCTCAAGCCGTCTTTCACCTAGGAGTGACCCAAGCCGATTTAAATGGTGCCACCTTGGCGATTATCCCAGGTGATCCTGCCCGTGTGCAAAAAATCGCTGAATTAATGGAAAACCCGGTTTTTCTAGCTAGTCACCGTGAGTACACGCTTTATCGCGCTGAGTTAGATGGTCAATCTGTTGTGGTTTGTTCAACGGGTATTGGTGGTCCATCAACGTCGATTGCGGTAGAAGAGTTAGCTCAATTAGGTGTGCGCTCCTTCTTACGTGTGGGTACCACTGGTGCGATCCAGCCCCACGTCAACGTCGGCGATATGATTGTTACCACTGGCTCAGTACGTCTTGATGGCGCTAGCTTACACTTTGCACCGATGGAATTCCCAGCGGTACCAGATTTTGCAGTAGCAACCGCGATGAAAGCAGCCGCAGAAGAGAGCGGTGCTACCGTTCACATGGGGGTAACGGCATCAAGCGATACGTTCTACCCAGGCCAAGAGCGTTATGACACATTCACAGGTCGTGTTGTTAGCCGTTTCCAAGGTTCAATGAAAGAGTGGCAAGAGATGGGCGTGCTGAACTTTGAGATGGAATCCGCGACGCTATTAACCATGTGTGCTAGCTCTGGTTTAAAAGCAGGCTGTGTAGCGGGTGTGATTATTAACCGTACTCAAAAAGAGATCCCAGATCACGCCACCTTAAAAGAGACCGAAGCTCGTTCAATTAAAGTGGTGGTTGAAGCAGCGCGTAAGATGCTTAAATAATCGTTATCATTGATTGAGTTAGCATTAAAAAGCGCCACAATCGTGGCGCTTTTGCTATGTGAATTTTAGGACTCGGGCAGTGATTTAAGCCAGTGCGAGTTGAGGTAACGGTAAGTATAGGCTTTCAGTCACTTCTGAGAGCATTTGGTCATACACTTGAGCGATCGTCAGCGATAATTCAGAAGTCAGTTGATAAAACTGCTTCGCATCGAGCTCTAAATGCGGATTGTCATGGAGCTCACTGAGTTGGTGCATGGCTGCGGAGCAAGTCGGTGAGGCAATTGATAAAGGGCTTATTAGTGCCAGCTGACTCAGTTTTCGTCGCATGAGCTCACTGTAATGACTGAGACGAAGCCGCCCCTCTTGACTACCCATCTCTTCAATACATAAACGTAACTGGGTCAGTGAATCCATACTATCGATGACTTGTTGCCAATTCATATGATATTCATCACTCAGGTCGTCTCGATGTGATTCAGCTAACCAAGCGAGAACAATTTCGTCAATTAAAAATAGACAATGACGAATCGCTTTACCGTGAGCGACTTGGTTCCTTGCTACGCTATAATCCGGCCATTCATGGCGAATTGCGGTTAACTTAGCTTGGAAAATACGATACAGCGGTTTGTTATCAAAGTGAGCATGGGCAATCAAATGAGATAAAGTCTGATCGATAGCCGATTGAAGATGATTAATTTCTTGCTGACGATCCTGGCCAAACATCAACTCGTGATGGGTTGCTTGACGATGTTGACGACAAAGATAAAGTAACTCGCGTAAATCCACTAAGAGTTGATATTTACGTTGTAGGTTGGATTCTTTCTGTTTAGCAAAGAAAAATAATCCGCCAAGAATCGTGATAGAGATAAGCATGGAAATAAAGACAAACATAATCCACTCCTTGTGTATGTGGTTTGCTCAGAACAGAGATTCCTTTCTCAATGTAGGTTGCTGTACGCGTTAACCGAATGGCCATCACTATTGATGAGCAGATATCACGACGTCACCTAGGTTGAGTATTCCCCTAAGTTGGATATTGCATGCTTAATGCCAAGTTTTTATTCTTTATAAATCATGGGTTTAATTTTTTTTGGTGTGGTTTATGCACTAAAAAGGTGCAGTTTGCGCTAAAAGTGTGAACGAAAGCAAAAAAAAAGCCCTCTCATCGGAGAGGGCTAATCATTGGTGACTTGATTCAAGCCGATAGGTTACATGACGCGCATGCCAGCTTGTGCACCTTCATGAGGCTCAAGAATCCACAACTGGTCACCGCCAGGGCCTGCAGCGAGGATCATGCCTTCTGACATACCAAATTTCATCTTGCGTGGTTTAAGGTTAGCTACCATCACGGTGTATTTACCGACCAGCTCTTCAGGCGAGTAAGCGGCTTTTATTCCAGAGAAGACTTGGCGTGTCTCTCCACCAATATCCAACTGGAATTTTAGTAACTTATCGGCCTTTGGCACCGCTTCACAAGAGAGGATTTTGGCAATCCGTAAATCAACTTTAGCAAAATCGTCAAATTCGATTTCTGCGGCGATGGGATCTTTGCTTAACTCAGTTTCTTGATGAATAGGCTGAGCATTTTCTATCGCGGCTTTTTCCAGTGCTGCTTCTTGTTTTGAGGTTTCAATCATCGCTTCAACATGCTGAGGGTCAATACGATTAAACAGCGCTTTAAATGGGGTCAACTCATGACGAGTCAGTGGTGTTTGAATACCATCCCAAGTCAGTTCTTGATTAAGGAAAGCTTCCGTCCGCTTAGCTAACGCTGGCATTACAGGCTTGAGGTAAGTCATCAATACGCGGAATAGGTTAATGCCCACGGTACAAATATCTTGCAGCGCTTGCTCTTGGCCTTCTTGCTTGGCGACAACCCAAGGCGCTTTTTCATCCACATATTGGTTGGCTTTATCTGCTAATGCGGTGATTTCACGAATCGCACGACCAAATTCACGAGTTTCATAAAGTTCAGCAATACGTTCAGCCGCCGCGGCAAACTCAGCGTACAGTTCAGGCTCGGCAAAAGTGGCCGATAACTGATTATCAAACCGTTTACTGATAAAGCCAGCATTGCGTGAAGCGAGGTTAACAATCTTGTTGACCACGTCAGCATTAACGCGCTGGGTGAAGTCTTCAAGGTTTAGATCGAGATCATCAATACGGTTGTTCAGTTTTGCCGCGTAGTAGTAACGTAAGCACTCAGGATCTAAATGTTTTAAGTAAGTACTCGCTTTGACAAACGTCCCTTTTGATTTCGACATTTTCGCGCCATTAACCGTAACATAACCATGCACAAAAACATTGGTTGGTTTACGAAAACCACTGCCTTCAAGCATCGCTGGCCAAAATAGGCTGTGGAAGTAAACAATGTCTTTGCCGATAAAGTGATAAAGCTCGGTTTGACTGTCTTTGCGCCAGTATTCGTCAAAGTCTAAATCATTGCGCTTGCTGCAAAGATTTTTGAATGACCCCATGTAACCAATGGGTGCATCGAGCCACACATAAAAGAATTTGTTGGTTTCACCGGGGATTTCAAAACCAAAATAAGGGGCATCACGGGAAATATCCCATTGCTGCAAGCCACCTTCAAACCACTCTTGCATTTTATTGGCGGTTTCGGTTTGCAGCGAGCCAGAACGAGTCCATTCTTTAAGCATGCTTTCAAACTGTGGCAAGTCAAAAAAGAAGTGCTCAGAATCTTTCATCACAGGGGTTGCACCTGAGACCGCCGATTTAGGATTGATCAGTTCCGTCGGGCTGTAAGTTTCGCCGCAAGCATCGCAGTTGTCGCCGTATTGATCTTCTGACTTACATTTTGGGCAGGTGCCTTTGACGAAGCGATCCGGTAAGAACATCTGTTTTTCAGGATCGAATAACTGAGAAATGGTCCGACTAGAAATAAAGCCATTTTTTTTCAGCTCAAGATAAATATGTGAAGCTAACTCGCGGTTTTCTTCGCTGTGGGTGCTGTGATAGTTATCAAAACTAATATCAAACCCAGCGAAATCTTGCTGATGCTCTTCACTAACCGCGGCAATCATTTCTTCAGGCGTAATACCCATCTGCTGCGCTTTAAGCATGATAGGTGTGCCATGAGCGTCGTCAGCACAGATGAAATTTACAATATTGCCGCGTAGGCGTTGGTAGCGCACCCAAATATCCGCTTGGATATGCTCAAGCATATGACCTAAGTGGATGGAACCGTTAGCGTACGGAAGGGCACAAGTTACCAGCAGTTTCCTTGGAGAAACGTTTCTTGGTTCAGTTGCCATACTTAATTATTCGCTATGTTTGATAGGTATTGAAAATAGCCTTCAATACTACCTGATGAAGCTACTCACGCCAAGGCGTCAGTCGTGATAAGGCCTTAACTTTTTTGGGGTTCAGTGTGGGCAGATTGAGTGGTAGCATGAACAAAAAAGGAGGGCTTATGCTCACATTTACGTCCAAACACGATTTTTGTTCTTGGCTTAATCAGTTTTCTCACCCCAATTTAATTAGTGATTGGGCGCATTCTCCGGGTATGGTTCAAGTAACGGCATCTGGGCAATTTGCAATTCATATCCCATTTGCTGCTCACGCTCTGCGCCAAGAGTTGCAAACTTGGATAACTAATCAGCAGCAAACGAAAGCCGTCGCCGCTTTTGATTATTCAGTCAGTGTTACACCTAAGGCCTTGATCACCAAAGTTCCGCATGGTGTTAAAGGCGTGAAAAATATTATTGCCGTCACGTCGGCGAAAGGCGGGGTGGGTAAATCAACCACAGCCGCTAACTTGGCGCTCGCGATAGCGGGCAGTGGTGCCAAAGTTGGTTTATTGGATGCGGACATTTATGGTCCCTCGGTGCCGATGATGTTTGGCACTCAAGATGCCAAGCCAAGTGTGCGTGATAATAAATGGATGCAGCCAGTGAAAGCGCACGGTATTTATACCCATTCGATAGGTTATTTAGTCGATAAAGCGGATGCAGCGATCTGGCGTGGTCCGATGGCATCAAAAGCATTAGCCCAACTTGTTAATGAAACTGAATGGCCTGAGTTAGACTATTTAGTGGTGGATATGCCTCCGGGTACCGGCGATATTCAATTAACGTTATCTCAGCAAATTCCAGTGACAGGCGCAGTCATTGTCACCACACCACAAGATCTCGCCTTGGCTGATGCACGAAAAGGGGCGGCAATGTTTGCTAAAGTTGACGTGCCAGTGGTGGGATTAATTGAGAATATGAGTTATCACATTTGTCGTCATTGCGGTGAAAAAGAAGCGATTTTTGGTGTTGGTGGTGCGCAAACGTTAGCCACTGAATATGGTTTATCATTGCTGGCGCAAATTCCGTTGCATGTCACACTCAGGGAAGATATTGATGCTGGCAAACCGACAGTGATTGCTCGTCCTGACAGTGAACATAGCCAACAATATTATGCGCTCGCCGAGCGGATTTGTGCCAGCTTGTATTGGCAAGGCAAAGCGAAGCCGCAGACCATCGATCTGACGTTCGTGAGTGAATAGCAAAATGGAGTTTAGCGACTGACCGCGTTGAGTTTATTCGGCGTTCAGTCGCCAGTTCGGCCAACACGTTAAGCAACCAATGTCACTGCCTTTATTTTTGCTCAGAGAAGTAATCGTTTGCTTTGGGTTAATTTTATTCACTGTCAGAAAATACGGATATTTACCGTTGAGTGAACTGGTATCTAACCGACGAACTCCCTATAATCAGGCGGTTTATCTTATCTCCTCACATACACGTATCGGGTACACTGAACCATGTCTGATAATAATCAATGCGTCATCGTCGGTATTGCTGGCGCTTCTGCTTCTGGGAAAAGCCTTATTGCCAGTACCATTTATAATGAACTGCGCGCGAAAGTAGGCGACCATCAAATCGGTGTGATCACGGAAGATTGCTATTACAAAGACCAAAGCCATCTGAGCATGGACGAACGTGTCAAAACCAATTATGACCATCCTAATGCCCTAGATCACGATCTACTCTGCGATCATCTGCAAGCTTTAGTTCGCGGCGAAGCGGTTGAAGTTCCTGAATACAGTTACAGTGAGCATACGCGCACCGCTAATACCAGTACCATGACACCGAAAAAGGTGATCATTTTGGAGGGGATTTTACTTCTGACCGATCCTCGTCTGCGTGATTTAATGCATGCGACCATTTTTATGGACACACCGCTCGATATCTGTTTGTTACGTCGAGTCAAGCGTGATGTCGAAGAGCGTGGACGTACTATGGAATCGGTATTAAAACAGTACCAAAAAACCGTTCGCCCGATGTTTATGCAGTTTATCGAACCCTCTAAACAGTACGCCGATATTATTGTTCCACGTGGTGGTAAAAACCGCATTGCGATTGATGTCTTGAAAGCTCATATCGCAAAATTGCTCAAATCATAAAATTTACCGATCGTTGACTTTATCTTTTCCGATTAAAGTGGCACCTTAGAGGCCACTTTTTTATTTTCGTCAAGCAAGGAAAAAGCAGATGAAAAAACTGTCCCTATTCATTGCGGCGTTGCTGGTGATGGTTATCGCGGCAGTGGTCGCGTTAGTGGTTTTCGTCAATCCGAATCAATTTAAACCTTTGATCATTGAGCAAACCAAACAACAAACGGGCCTTGAGCTAGTCATTGAAGGCGATATCAGTTGGCAGTTCTTTCCGGCGATTGGTTTCGAACTTGGTAAAACCGAGTTAAGAAATCCTGACGGATTTACTCAAAATAACCTATTTAAAGTCGATCGTGTTGGGATTGATATCGCGGTCATGCCACTTTTTCGTCATCAACTGCATATTGGTAATGTTCGCCTTGACGGAGCCGAATTTTATCTAGAAACGTTGTCGGATGGCCGTTCTAACTTAGAGAGCTTGACTCAAGCACAAAACCAAAAATCATCCGCACAGGTGGAGGAGGCGTTGACCGTGTCTCCATCTAGCCAGCCAGAAACAACCGCCGATCAACCTTGGACTCTGAGCCTCGCTGGCGTGACTGTTAGTCAGGCACGATTAGAGATACTTGATCAGCAAACGGGCACACACAGTACCTTATATGACGTTGATCTTACGGTGTCAGAATTTGCTGCCGATCGTTGGACCAGCGTGGATTTTTCGGCCAAAGGAAGTGCGAACCAACAACAGTTTAGTGTAGACGGGAAGGCGGAGATAAAACTGTCTACAGACTTTAAACAGTATGCTCTACGCAATATTACGCTTAATAGTACGCTTGAAGATCCATCGGTACAGATAGACGCTTTACAACTTAAGCTCGCGACCTTTGAATTTGATCAAGACAATGCGCTGACTTTTGCTGTGAAAGGTAACGCAGCCGACATGGCATTTGACGTTAGCGGCCAAGCACAGTTGCAGGTTGATGCGGCGATCAGTACTGTTTCGTTGGATAAGTTACTTCTGAATTCGACATTACAAGGTGTCGCTTTACCACAATCACCGATGCAGGTAGAAATGGCGTCTAGCATCGTGTTTGATGTGACCAACAGTACGCTGGATGTAGTGTTAGATAGGTTAATGGCCAACGCAATAGCGTTATCTGGAAAAGCGAACATTCATTTGGCAGATATACCTAAAATCCGTTTTCAATTGCATAGCCCTGCGATTGATCTCGATGAATTTTTAGGGCTCGATCAAGCGACGCCAGACTCTGCCGCCCAGCCTGCGGTGAATGCACCCACTTCGCCACCAGTAGAGGTTGAACCAGATTTATCGGCTTTACAAAACTTAGATGTGGCCGGAGAGATAGCCATTGATCGGTTTAAAGCGGGCAATGCCAAGCTTGAGCGTGTACATACTCGTTTTGCTGTTAACCGAGGTGTGATCGATCTTAATACGCTAACGGCAGAGCTTTATCAGGGTAAGATCCAAGCGAGCGCCAAGGTTGATGCACGAAAAACACCCGCAACCTATCAGGTTAAAAAAACCATCACTGGTGTGCAAGTTCAGCCATTATTGATTGATGTGGCGGACAATGACTTACTGCAGGGAACGGGTAACATTACGGTAGATGTGCAAGGTCGTAGCTTAACCCCAAGCGGTATTCAGAAAAACTTGCTGGGAACGGTCACGATTAACTTCGCTGATGGTGCTGTCAATGGCATTAACGTTGCTCAATTAATTCGCACCAATCATGCTCGCTTGAGAGGGCAAACGTTAGACGAATCTGAGGCAGTGAAGCAAACTGACTTTAGTGCGCTGACGGCAACGCTGCAACTGAATAAGGGTGAAGTGTCGACCAATAATTTAGCGATGCAATCGCCGTTATTACGAATTCGTGGTGAAGGTAAAGCCAATTACTTAAACGAAACGGTTGATTTTGTGGTTCGCACATCGATTGTTGGAACGCTGAAAGGGCAAGGCGGTAAAGATATCGACGAGTTGCGAGACGTGACTATCCCGATTCATATTTCTGGCCAATGGACTGAACCAAGATACCGATTGGTGTTTGATGATCTGCTGAAGCAAAGAGCGCAAAAGGAGATTGACCGCGGTATTGAGAAGCTCGGTGATAAAGTGAAAGGTGAAGAAGCGAAACAAGCGGTGGATGCCTTGAGAGGGTTATTGCGACGCTAAGCGTGATAACCTTGAGTTAAAGGCTCATTGATCTCTAAAAAAGCTGGATAACTCCAGCTTTTTTATTGGGTGATCCACGACTACCAATCGACGCCTTTTAGGGCTTTGACGCCGGAATCAAAAGCATGTTTGATGTTTTTGACTTCAGAGACGGTATCTGCGAGTTCGATAAGTGTTCGATGAGCGCCACGTCCCGTGATGATCACGGATTGCATCGGGGGACGTTGTTGTAATGCTTCAACCACTTCATCAAGATCAAGATAGCCATAGCTCACCATATAAGTCAGTTCGTCAAACAGTAAGACATCTAAGGAGTCATCGTTGAGCATGCGTCGACACTCTTGCCATACTTGTTGAGCGGCTTCGGTATCGGTTTGTTTATTTTGCGTATCCCATGTAAAGCCTGTCGCCATGACTTGGAACTCGACACCGAGTTTTTCAAGTAAATTACGTTCCCCGTTTTCCCACGTGCCTTTGATAAATTGTGCAACAGCACACTGTTTACCGTGGCCGACGGCGCGTGCAATGGTGCCAAAGCCTGATGTACTTTTGCCTTTACCATTGCCAGTGATCACCAGCAATAGGCCTTTTTCTTGCTGAGCATTAGCAATCCGTGCATCAACCTGTTCTTTTACTTTTTGTTGGCGTTGTTGATGACGCTGTTGCTTGATGTTTTCACTAGACATTATGTTGAGCTCTTTTTTAGAAAAATAATGAACCACATCATAGCGTAAGTCTTTCATCGCTTTCTACCGAAAGCACTCATCCTGTTCGTTACCGTGATAGTGGTTAATACAAAGAATTTTGAAATCGCTGGATGTTTTTGTAATTAACAAATTCATCGTTTTCATAAATAGTTGAGGGATTATAGAGTTTAAAAAGATTTTTTAAAATCAGTGGCAGAACGGGCTGAGGAGCACTATGGTAAAAAAGTAACAACAATAACGATTCAATGAACTCCTTTGCTTGCCAATCAAAGACTGAGGCTTTTGCCTCAGTCTTTCTCTTTGTGCTTAAACAGCATCGCTATACTAACGGTTTAATATTACTTAAGTTTAGAAAGCATAGCTGGCTTGTACACCGACTAACCATACGTGTCCGGTCACTTCTCCAGCAAACACGCCGCCAATCGCTGCGGCTGGGTCGTCGGATCCATCGCGAGGCTCATACAGCGAAGCTTTTTTAGCAAAAATATAAGTAAAGCCAGCATCAAGGGTCAGTTGTTTCGTGGCTCGATAGCCCGCACCAATACTTAACCAAGTACGATCGGTTTCTGGAATGGTCGCTGTGCGATATTTTGTACTTACTGCGGATAAGTCATAGGCAATGCCTGCACGTAGGGTCAAATCTTGATCCCAAGCGTAGCTAGTCCCTAACGCAAAACGGTAGTTATCTTTCCAGTTTTCTAATTTAATCAAGTCATTAGGAGTGCCATCATGAAAGTTAGCCACCAATTGATCAAAGCTACTCCAATCCGTCCAATTAATACTACTGTGCAATGCCCATTGTTCGGTTAATTGGTGAAAGCTAGCTAGCTCTGCCGTCGCTGGTAAAGTCACAGCGAGTTGCCCCGGTTTGTGTTTTCCGTATGGGATCCCTTCAGCATGGCCATCAAAGTCCATCACGACTTGTGATTTATAGGTAAAAGCCACTCGATGATTTGGGTTGATTTGCCAAGCGGTACCAGCCTGCCAGCCCCAACTGGTATCGTCCCCTTCCATATACTTTAAAATAGTTCCTTGAGGTTGGAACAAGCCATTGCTCTTTGGCAGACTGGCCCCAAAGTGACCTTCACCGATCACATAGCGTACACCAGCCCCGACACTGACTGCGTCGGTCAGTTGATAGCCGAGGTTAACGTTCGCTTCGGCGGTGATGATTTTCGCCTGATCGCCAAAATGGCTAGCAGCAAAGTTAGGTAGCTCGGTTTCCATGCCATAATTGGTGCCGATAGCTAAACCTAAAAAGGTCCGGTCATTCAATTGATGAGAGAAATAAGCATTTGGGACGATAGCGTCATGGGCGAAATCTTTTGCCGTCGCGCTAGTTTGCCCAAGATTCGGGTGGGTTACTGTGCCGTTGACATCAATGTTGGGATTGACGTAAATCGCACCAGCAGAAAATTGCGTGCCAGGCAGGTAGGTTAGCATCGCAGGGTTACGCCATTGTGAACCAGCATTGTCAGCCATGGCTGCTTCACCCGCGTACGCTCGACCAAGGCCCGTCGCTGAGTATTCTGCTAGTTGAAATCCCGCTGCTTGAGCGTAGGTTGGTAGTCCCATTAAGCCGAACGCAACGGCTATCGATAACGTTTTTTGATTATTGTTCATGGTTATGTTCGCTGAAATGGTTAATCAATAGTGGCGAAAAGTGTAAAGATAGCGAGTCGCCTTAACAAATAAAAACAATAAATTATCAATATTTAGAGTTTTATATCGACTTTCTATTATTAACTTACCTATTAATCTGGTTAGTGTTCTGGTGGGGTGAAAGTTCAGCGAACAGATGTAGGATGTAACTGCCCTTTTTAAGCACAGCTGTAAGCTTAAAAGAGCGCCTGTGAGGTGAATAAATAAAAAAAGGGCTGATGATTCAGCCCATTAAGATACGTGTTTAAATTAAACCAAACTTAGAAGCTACGGCTATATTGTAAGCCGACTAAGATTGCATCCGCTTTGGTCGTTGCAGAAATAGAAGACACATCTATAGGTGAGCCTTTGGGACGTGTTGATTCGTTAACCTGAACGTCTTTACCCATTAGGTAAGTAAAACCAAAGTCGAAATTAGATTTGTCATCAATCTGGTAAGTAAAGCCCGCGGATAACCATTGACGATCAGAGTCGGGTACTGACACGGAAGTGATCTTATCTTGCGCACTGGTGTCATACATATAGCCGGCACGCAGTGTCCAGTCGCGGTTTAAGAAGTAAGTACCGCCAATAGAGTAGTGCCAACCATCTTTCCACTCATAAGGTTTAACATCAATACTTTGATTTTTAAATTCCAGTTTATCAAAAGCGCTCCAACCAATGTATTGCACACTATAGTGGACAGCAAAGGCGGTATTATCTATGCGATGGTAACCGGAAAACTCGGCCATATCTGGTAACGGTAATTTGACTTCTTTATCGCCATCTTTAGCGGTAATGGTTGGGCTATAACGATAAGAAAGGCCAAAGCGGTTATTCTCATCCAATTCGTAAACGGTACCGACATTAAAGCCAACCCCAAAACCGTCTGCTTTGTCGATATCAATTACGTTAGTGCCACCTAGCCCAGAACTCAGTGAGCGTTGCAAAGTACCTTGGCCATAAATAAGATCAAGTCCAGCACCAATACTCCATTGTGAGTCAATGCGATAGGAGCCAGAAATACCAAAGTTTGCACTGAGAATTTCTGTTTCACCGCCATATTCACCACCGGCGTAGTTAGAGCCAAAATCGGTACGAGTACCAAAGTTAGAATAGGCGTTTACCCCCCAAGCGAACTGCTCGTTAACCGGAACCACTAAATGGATATTAGGGGCAATCGAGGTACCGCCCGCATCATTGTAGTCTGCGTTCTGCTCTAATCCTGCTGCTGGGCCTACATGAGTCTTATACGTAGCATTTTTAACTTTAATGTCAGTCATGATGGCTTCAAAACCGAGTGAGAGCTCCATTTTGTCAAAGAGGGCCATCGCGGCAGGGTTACGTGACATGACGGCGGCGTTATCGGCAATCACGGCATCACCAGCAAACGCACGGCCAAGGCCCGTTGCTGATTGAGCGTTAAGCTGAAAGCCGGCGGCCATAGCTTGTTGAGTAGCGAGAGAGATGGTCACAGCAAGCAGTGACTTTTTAAACAGACGCGTCTTGTTCATGGTGCTTTTTCCTTGTTATATCGCCTCTAATGGGCGTTGTGTTGAGCAAAAGCTCAGTGGCTGGCTGATACTAGTCGCAAGTATAGGAGATAGAAATCCGACCATTGTCTAAGACGCGATTAAATCTTTAAAATTGCTAGCAATTTGGCATTAAATTGTAAATAAAAAGTTAAAAGTAGAGTCTTGGCTCTATTAAAAGGGTGCTTATTTGGCTGTTGCTGCCTTGTGTTGCACAAGGTGATAACTCGAAAAAACTGATCTAGAACAATTTTTAGCCGGTATTGGTGGGCTAAACCGGCATAAACTTGATCTAATGCAAACTATGCTTTGTTTAAGTCGCTATATTACCTCTTGTCATCTCGTTAGTTCTAGTAGTTAACATGTTGAGCAAGATGACACTTCCTTTTGAAGGCTGACTTTACTTTCTCCTAATCAGGAAACTGATTATTTCAATTGGCTTAGGTTAATTGCTTTGTATAACATTCCAACCACACAGCTTTGTGTGGTTTTTTTTTGCTTGCTTTCGCTGCCGCAATCACGTTTATTTAAACAGTTGTTTGATTGATGTAACAATTTGATTACAATGCTTCTCAGGTCAGACCTCTTATTCTAAGGAGAAATAATGGGCAAGCAGGAAGTCAGAACACGCTCAGGAGAGCGTGTTGCTATTGTTGCAGGTATTCGTACCCCTTTTGCACGTCAAAGTACGGAGTTTGCGCAAGTACCCGCGATAGATTTAGGCAAGATGGTGGTTAATGAACTGCTCACTCGAACCGACATTGATCCACAACTCATCGAACAGTTGGTTTTTGGCCAAGTGGTTCAGATGCCAGAAGCCCCCAATATTGCTCGGGAAATTGTGCTAGGCACGGGGATGAATATTCATACGGACGCTTACAGTGTGACGCGTGCCTGCGCAACCAGTTTTCAATCTGCGGTTAACGTCGCTGAAAGCATTATGGCTGGTACTATCGATATTGGCATCGCTGGTGGCGCGGATTCCTCTTCCGTTTTACCGATTGGCGTTTCTAAAAAACTGGCAGCGAGCTTATTAGCGCTCAGTAAAACGAAAACACTCAGCCAAAAGTTCAATGTTTTAAAATCATTATCGGTTAAAGATTTAATGCCAGTTCCGCCTGCCGTTGCCGAATATTCGACAGGGTTATCGATGGGACAGACCGCCGAGCAAATGGCGAAGTCGCATGGTATCTCACGCGCGGATCAAGATGCTTTAGCGCATCGTTCACACACCTTGGCTGCCCAAGCATGGAATGAAGGCAAGATAGCCGGTGAGGTGATGACCGCTTTCCCTGAGCCTTATAAAAAGTGGCTCGATAAAGACAATAATGTGCGTTTTGATTCTACTTTAGAGGGTTACGCTAAGCTTCGCCCCGCTTTTGATCGCCAATATGGCAGTGTGACCGCGGCTAACAGTACGCCGCTCACTGATGGTGCGGCGGCCATTCTATTAATGCGTGAAGGGCGAGCCAAAGAGCTGGGCTTGGATATTCTTGGCTACATTCGTTCTTATGCATTTTCTGCGATTGGCGTTGAAAAAGATATGTTGATGGGGCCTTCCTTCGCCACGCCATTAGCGCTAGAGCGAGCCGGGATCGAACTGAAAGATTTAACATTAATCGATATGCACGAAGCGTTTGCGGCGCAGACCTTAGCCAATGTGAAAATGTTCGCTAGCGATAGCTTTGCTCAGCAATACTTGGGCCGCAGTAAAGCGATTGGTGAAATTGATATGGATAAATTCAATGTGCTTGGTGGTTCGATTGCTTATGGTCACCCTTTTGCTGCGACGGGAGCGCGAATGATCACGCAAACCTTGCGTGAATTACAACGTCGTGGTGGTGGGCTAGCATTGAATACTGCTTGTGCCGCTGGTGGCTTAGGTGCGGCAATGATTTTGGAGGTTGAATAATGAGCGAGGCAAAAGCATTTCACTTAACGATTGATGAGCAGCAGATTGCTTGGCTCGCGATTGATGTTCCCGGTGAAAAAATGAACACTCTTCAGGCCGCATTTGCCGATGAGATGTTGGCGGTATTTAAGCAGCTTAATGAACAGAAAAAACAGCTTAAAGGCTTAGTCATCCATTCGTTAAAGCCAGATAACTTTATTGCCGGTGCGGATGTTCGAATGCTGGATGCCTGCACTTCTGCTCAAGAAGCACAGGCCTTAGCCACGCGCGGACAGCAGATGTTCCAACAGCTAGAAGACTTACCATTCCCTGTTGTGGCTGCGATTCATGGCCCTTGCTTAGGCGGAGGATTAGAGCTGGCACTGGCGTGTGATTATCGTGTGTGTACGGATGATGATAAAACACGTTTAGGTTTACCTGAGGTGATGTTGGGTTTACTGCCCGGATCGGGGGGAACGCAGCGTTTACCTCGTTTGATAGGTCTACTTCCTTCGTTAGATTTAATTTTGACCGGTAAACAACTGCGCGCTAAAAAGGCTTATAAACTAGGCGTCGTTGATGCTTGCGTGCCTCAGAGTGTCTTATTAGAAGTGGCGTTACGTTTTGTCGGTGACAATAGTAAGAAACGTCGCCAAGCTAAACCATCTTTAAAAGAAAAACTGCTTGCTAATACGGGCCTTGGCCGCAAAATTATTTTTGATCAAGCGAGCAAAAAAACCGAACAGAAAACGCGCGGCAATTATCCAGCGGCTAAAGCCATTTTAGAAGTCATTGAGCATGGACTGAATAAAGGGTTGAAAGCAGGTTTGGAGCAAGAAGCGAAACGCTTTGGTGAGTTGGTGATGACCAATGAATCTAAAGCATTACGTTCGATATTTTTTGCTACCACGGAAATGAAAAAAGAGCACGGTAGTGATGCTGAGCCTAAGTCAGTCAAACACGTTAGCGTGTTAGGTGGCGGCTTAATGGGGGCGGGGATCAGCCATGTTAGCGTGGCTAAAGCAAAACTGCCGGTCAGAATTAAAGATGTTTCTAACGACGGCATTCTTAATGCTTTGAGCTATAACTACGGTCTATTTGAGAAGCAGCGTAAACGCAAAATCATCAGTAAAGCGCAACTGCAAAATAGCATGATGCAATTGGCTGGTGGTACGGATTTTAGAGGTTTTCAGCAAACGGACGTGGTGATCGAAGCGGTCTTTGAAGATTTGGCGCTTAAACAGCAGATGGTGGCCGATGTCGAGCAACACGCTCAGCCTAGTACTATTTTTGCAACCAATACTTCTTCTTTACCGATTGGACAGATTGCCGAAAAAGCCACTCGGCCAGAAAATATCGTCGGCCTACATTATTTTAGTCCGGTTGAAAAGATGCCATTAGTCGAAGTGATCCCACATAGCACGACGTCACCTGAAACGATAGCGACCGTGGTGGCGTTAGCGAAAAAACAGGGCAAAACCCCGATCGTAGTCAAAGATCGCGCTGGTTTTTATGTTAACCGTATTCTAGCTCCTTATATGAATGAAGCGGCTAATGTACTGATGGCTGGCGAAACGATAGAAAAAATCGATAAAGCGTTACTGAACTTTGGTTTCCCCGTTGGGCCAATTACGTTATTGGATGAAGTAGGGATCGATGTTGGCTCAAAAATTATGCCTATTTTGGTTAATGAGCTTGGGCCGCGTTTTAAGGGACCGGACGTATTTGAGGTTTTATTAAACGATAATCGTAAAGGACGAAAAACAGGCAAAGGCTTCTACAGTTACAAAAAAGGCAGCAAGAAAAAAGAGGTCGATAAGTCAGTTTACAAATTGTTGAATCTAACTCCAGAATCAAAGTGGGATGAGCAAGAGATTGCCATGCGTTGTGTGTTACCGATGCTCAATGAAGCGGTTCGTTGTTTGGATGAGGGGATTATCCACTCGCCACGTGACGGCGATATCGGGGCGATTTTTGGGATTGGTTTCCCTCCTTTCCTTGGTGGCCCTTTCCGCTATATGGATCAAATTGGTTTGGATAAACTGATTGAGCAAATGAAGCAACACGCTCAAAAATACGGTGACCATTTCGCACCGTGCGATGCGTTAATTACTCGAGCGAGTGTAGGTAAGCGTTTCTACTCATAAGCGATGCTCGATTAACAACTGAAAAAAGAGGAGAGTGGTCAATCGCCACTCTCCTCTTTATTTCTAACCATCGATCAGTGGATGTGATAAGCAATAACAAAATCAATAAATAGACGGACTTTTTCTGGTAAATGATCTTTATGATTGTACAGCATATAAATGTCTCGCGGGTTAGCACTCCAGTCGGGTAAGACGCGCACCAAACTACCATCTGCAAGAAATTCTTTTAACATCACATCAGGCATTAAAGTAATACCTAATCCATCCGAACAAGCGCTGCGCACCACGTTGAGGGTACTGGCTTGAAACCTTCCCACATCGTTATTGATGCACGTTTCCCCTTTATCATTACACAGTTGCCATTTGAGTAATGGATCGCCTTTCAATAGGGAATATTGGCTGAGTTGTTCAGCGTGAGTGGGTGTGGGATGTTTGGCTAGATAGAGAGGGCTGGCGACTAAAATGTCTTTAACTTCACTGATCTTTCTGGCGATCAAACTGGAATCACGTTGTGGCCCGACTCGGAAAATAACGTCCCATTCGGTAGGATCGAGTTGAACGGCATGATTACTGGTCGTTAATTCAAGATTAATATCCGGATACTGATGCATAAAGGCGTTAAACATCGGCATCATCATCCGCTTGGTTAAATTTTCTGGTGCGGAAAGTCGAATTGTGCCTGATGCTCCACGACATTCATCAGTGATCGCTTCCGCCATGCTGGCTAAACGTTGTAGTAACGGTGAACAATCTCTGAAAAAACGTTCCCCAGCTTCAGTTAAAGTCAGCTTTCGAGCGTGCCGATTGAGCAATCTCAAATTTAAGGAATCCTCCAAAGCTTGAATGCGTCGGGTAATTGTCGCAACCGGGATCATGGTTTTACGCGAGGTCGCGGTATAGCTGCCGTGTTCAACAACCAGTCGAAAAAGGTTTAAGTCATCTAATTTCATTGTTCCTGACACATTATTTTACCGTTTTAGTTAATTTATACGGATATCAGCAAGTAAGGCTTGAGTCATATCAACTTGTAGAACGATTTGTCGACTCGCTCTATTTTTTTGTTCATCTAATGATAGATTGATTAGCGTTATGATATCGAGTTTTGTACATTATCGTGTTTATTGTTGAAGTGTAGTCGGCTGGTTATCTTGGCCAGTAAACTCACGTTAATCATACATATAGTATGTGATGCAGATAAAAAGTGGAATATTTGTATAAATGTCGTTTCAAGACTATTTTTAATGAGCAAGTACACGATGTTATTCGTAGGGTTTGGTAGAAGATGAATCAGGTAACGTCGGTGAGTCATGGCTAATCAATCAGGTAGCTTAAATGGGTGCTAGGTAGCCTGAGCATTGATGGAGATTGATGAGCTAATCATACGAATCGTGAGCACATAGTGGAGTAGGTGCTATGTATAAAGATTACATTAAAGCTAGGAATCTATCGGACGGTAATGCTGGCCAAGAGAAACTGATCATGCTGGTTGATGATGACCCTATTTTCAGGCGAGTGACCAGTGGTTATCTGGCCGCGAAAGGGTATAAAGTCGTTGAAGCTAAAGATGGTTTAGATGGATTGAAAAAGCTACGTTCAAACGAGCCAGATTTATTACTGTGCGACCTTTCTATGCCTGTATTAAACGGTATTGAGTTTGTTGAAGAGGTAAGTTTGGAGTATCCATCGTTGCCAATGATTGTCGTGTCAGCCACGGGAGAAATGTCGGATGTGGCCAAAGTGCTTCGCTATGGCATCAAAGATTTTTTACCCAAACCGATTGGTAATCATGAAAATCTCAGTTGCGCGATTGAAAATACATTAGAAGATGCGATGCATCATCTTAATGATCAACGTGACTTTTCGAGCCAGTGGTTTCGAGTCGACGGTGGCGGCGAGCTTCCTGAAGAGCAAGAGTTGCATTGGCATCTTGAGCATTTACGAGAAAACCCCAATACGGCCAGAGAGTTACTACAAGCACTGTTGCCTGATAATGACACTTCACAAGGTGCTTGGAAGTGCAGCTACCGACTGTTACAGTCGACAGAAGCCATGCCATTAGTGTTTGATTATGCTTGGTTAATCAATGGGCAGTTTGCTTTTTACATCGTTGATTCGTCGAGTGATCAGCAACTAGGGGTCGCGAGTACATTATTGATCCGCGCTTTATTTAATGACTATTTGCGTAACTTGCGTAGTTTCAGCGCTGATTTAAAAGATCTGGCCGAAATCTTTGAACGGGGTATCGAGTGCTCTGAAGGTGGCGTGCCTGTTTGTGCCTTATTTGGTATTGCTGATTTGACCGATAAGACTTTGTCCATTTTACCTGCGGGATTAGCATGCCATTGGTCTAATGGTTATCTCTCTCAGTCAATTGCTCCCGGTGTGAAATTAGGGGATAATTGCTTAAAGAACTTCATTACCAAAGACTTACCTATCCAAAGTGCTTGTCAAGTATCGATCAGTTGTCTTGGTTCCAGTAGTTTTACATTAGATATTTATCAAGGTAATAAGAGTTAACAGCCTTTACCGATGGTATATTCACTCAATGTTCAGTGAGGCCCATCATCAATATTCGTCATGTTTTACTCAATGTTGTTGGTGGCCTTAGCGTAGCACTTGGCCTTCTGGGTGTGGTGTTACCCCTGTTGCCAACCACGCCATTTTTATTGCTCGCTAGCGCTTGTTTTGTGCGTAGTAGCCCTAGGTTTCACTTATGGTTACATCGGCATGCTACACTAGGGCCAATTTTACTTAATTGGCAACAGAATCGCGCCATCTCGAAACGAGTAAAATGGCGAGGTGCTTTATGCATGATGGCGAGCTTTGCTTTGTCTATTACTATCGTTCCTCTAATGTGGTTAAAAATAATGCTTTTGGGATTATTAATGATACTGCTTAGTTGGTTTCTTCGCTTACCTACGTATGAGTTGGTTGCTAACCAACAAGAAAATCACTAGCATTACTGGGAAGTGTGCCCGCTCTTCGAGTGGGCTTTTGCTTTTTAATCGACGTGCAGTTTGATGTGCACGTATAAATTCTCATTCTAGATCATGGTGATATTTATCATGGTCAATCAATCGAAGTTAATGTAGCTATGACAACCGAAACTCTTACTCTTATCAAATCTAGCATTAAAACCATTGCTGACTATCCAAAGCCAGGGATTCTCTTTCGCGATGTCACCAGTTTGTTGGAAGACGCTGTCGCTTATCAAGCCACCATTCGTTTGTTGGTTGAAAAATATCAAGCCATGGGGTTCAACAAAGTGGTGGGTACGGAAGCGCGTGGATTTTTGTTTGGAGCGCCATTGGCTTTAGAGCTTGGGGTAGGGTTTGTTCCTGTTCGTAAACCTGGAAAGCTGCCGCGTAAAACGCTCGCCCAATCGTACGATTTAGAATATGGCACGGATACGTTAGAAATTCACGTCGATGCCATCAAACCAGGCGATAAAGTGTTAGTTGTCGACGATTTACTGGCTACTGGTGGCACGATTGAGGCGACAACACAGCTTATTCGTCAATTAGGCGGTGTTGTTCAACACGCTGCATTTGTGATTAACCTGCCGGAAATCGGTGGTGATAAACGTCTTGAAGCTTTAGGGTTAGAGGTGTACAGCATTTGTGAGTTTGACGGTCACTAAATATCCATAACGGAAGGTTTCATGAGTTATCTTGCTTTAGCACGAAAATGGCGTCCTAACACATTTAAAGCGGTGGTAGGGCAAGCTCACGTATTAACCGCTTTAGAAAATGCACTAACGCAGAATCGTTTGCATCATGCGTATTTATTTAGTGGTACTCGTGGCGTGGGAAAAACCACGATTGGGCGTTTATTTGCCAAGGGCTTAAACTGTGAAACAGGCATTACCGCTACCCCTTGCGGTCAATGTGCGACCTGCAAAGAGATCGATCAGGGGCGTTTTGTTGATTTATTAGAAATTGACGCCGCATCGCGCACCAAAGTTGAAGATACTCGTGAGCTGCTTGATAACGTCCAATACAAGCCGGCGCGCGGACGCTTTAAAGTCTACTTGATCGATGAAGTTCATATGCTTTCTCGGCATAGCTTTAATGCTTTGCTGAAGACATTAGAAGAGCCACCAGAGTACGTCAAATTTTTGCTGGCGACGACGGATCCACAGAAATTACCGGTTACGATTTTATCACGCTGTCTACAATTTCATCTTAAGCCGATCAGTGTTGAGAATATTCGGCAACAGCTTGAACATGTATTGCAAGCCGAAAATGTAAACAGCGATAGTAAGTCACTCGCCATGATCGCGCATGCCGCGGATGGCAGTATGCGCGATGCGTTAAGTTTAACCGATCAGGCTATTGCGCTCGGTAACGGTGTTATCGAACACAGCGTGGTTTCGCATATGCTCGGTACACTGGATACCGATCAAGCATTGCATTTATTACAAGCGATCAGTAGCCAGCAACCGCAGAGCATGATGGCGTGTATTGAACAATTAGCCAGTAATGGGGTTGAATGGGATGGATTGCTCCAGCAATTAGCAACCCAGTTGCATCGTATTGCTATGTGCCAAGCCTTACCCAGTAGCGTTGATAAAGCTCAGCCTGATGCCGACGCTATTGAACATTTAGCTAAAATACTAGCCCCACAAGACGTACAACTCTATTATCAAATTGTATTAAAAGGGCGGGCGGATCTTCCGTTGGCTCCAACGGCGCGAATTGGTATTGAAATGGTTGCACTACGTATGATGGCGTTTCGACCGACATCGGTTACGGTGAGTCATAGCTTAGCAATGCCAACCGCCGAACCGGTTTCTGATAACACAGCTCAGCGTTCGGTTGCTCAAATGCAGGGTCCAGTGACTGCACCGGCAACATCACCTCAACCTCAGGTAGTGAATGTTCAACCCGCGATGAAAGAGCCAGAGCCGCCAGTTGTTCAGCCAGAGACGCGAGCACAAGAACAAGCGGTTGTTGTTCCACCTGTCGCCGGGTTACGTCATCAGTTGCGCTCTCAGCGGCAAGGGCTGACTCCGAAAAGTACGCCAGTAAAAAAGCCTGATGCGGTATCTGCAAAGCCGACTTCGATTTTAGATCGTGTAGCACAGCGAGCTCAATCGACTTCAACGCCGATACCGCCGAATGAGTCTTTGATATCTCATCAAGAGCCAACCGAGCAAGAGTCCGTTTATCAATGGCGGCCATCAACCAGTACGGTAGAGAGTGCCAGTCAATCCACTCACAATGAATTGACGCCCACACAGATCAAGCGAGCGTTAGAGCACGAAAAAACACCAGAGATGATCGAGAAATTGATCATTGAAGCCGCGGAGCAGGACTCATGGGCCAAGCTGATCTCTCAGTTAGAGACGGCTAAATTAGTGGAACAACTTGCCTTGAATTCAACATTTCATAAGCAGGGAACCCAGATAGAGCTGACGCTTCGTCCTTCTCATGCTCATTTGAATACCGATAAGGCTCAGAGTGAACTTTTACAAGCCCTCAATGACCAATTACAAGAAGAGTGTCATTTAAGTATTCATATTGGTGAATCCGGTGAAACACCGCTTGAGCTGAGAGAACGTCTTTATCAAGCAAAGCTCACTCAGGCGCTAGAAAGTTTGAAACAAGATACCAATGTGCAATTTATTGAGCGACGTTTTCATGCTCAGCTTGATCATGACAGCGTCAGGCCAGTTTAACCAGTGGGGTTGAGATTTTCTATTTTCACCCCCACTTATCGTAGAACAATTGAATAAAACCAGAGAGATAATCTATGTTTGGTAAAGGCGGTATGGGCAACTTAATGAAACAAGCCCAGCAAATGCAAGATCGTATGCAAAAGTTACAAGAAGAAATCGCTAGTATGGAAGTGGTCGGTGAATCTGGCGCTGGATTAGTAAAAGTGACCATCACTGGCAGTCATAGCGTACGTCGCGTTGAGATTGATCAAAGTTTAATGGAAGATGACAAAGAGATGCTGGAAGATTTGATTGCAGCTGCGTTCAATGATGCCGCTCGTCGTGTGGAAGAAACACAAAAAGATAAAATGGCCGCTGTCACTGGGGGTATGCAATTACCACCAGGTATGAAAATGCCATTCTAATCAATAAGTAGGTTAGTAATGCGAACCAGTCATATGCTGGAGCATTTGATGGAGGCCTTACGTTGTTTACCTGGGGTTGGCCCCAAGTCAGCGCAACGTATGGCCTTTCATTTGTTACAGCGAGATAGAAAAGGTGGCTTGCAGTTAGCGGAAGCGCTGAATCAAGCCATGGTCGAAGTGGGACATTGTGCTGAGTGTCGAACGTTCACTGAACAAGAAGTGTGCGATATTTGTCGTAATCCGAAACGACAAGAAAATGGCCAACTTTGCGTCGTTGAAAGTCCTGCGGATATTGCAGCATTAGAAGCCACGGGACAATTCTCAGGGCGTTATTTTGTACTGATGGGACATTTATCGCCGTTAGATGGTATTGGTCCTAGTGATATCGGTCTTGATACGCTGGATTTTCGACTCCAAAAAGGTGGTATTTCTGAAGTCATTCTCGCTACCAACCCTACGGTAGAAGGGGAAGCGACGGCACATTATATTGCAGAGTTATGTCATGAGCATCAGGTCAGTGCTAGTCGCATTGCACACGGTGTTCCTGTTGGTGGAGAATTAGAATTGGTCGATGGAACAACATTATCCCACTCGCTACTGGGAAGACAAAAGTTTAATACGACCTTTTAGTTCCCACTGCCTACCTTTGAGAACCTCGAAACAGACCGATTAGCTTTGTTTTGAGGTTTTTATCTTTTCACTCTTTTCTTTGTTGTTACTCAGGTTAGTTGCTCTAGCTCGATCAGATTTTGTAAAGCTTGTTGATTGCTGTCACCGCAAACGACAGGGCAAGGTTTGAAGTGGTGGCAGACGGTTGGCCTTTCTGGTTTACCAAAGAGTTTGCATAGATTGTCCTCATTAAGCTGAATACAACGCACTCCTGCAGGCTTACCGCTGGGCATACCTGGGATAGCTGAAGAAATACTGGGTGCAATACAACATCATGCGTACCTTTGTTTTTCAATCTAGAAAACCACGTAAGAAATTGTTTTACAAAAAATGTTTTTTCTAAAAACATATGATTATCTAGAGGCTTAATTGATACTCGGAGGCTAGTTTTTCTAAATGATTGGTATGAATCAGAGAAGTTCTTCAAGGGTTCGGTTGAAATCAAGAAAAGCTCAGATGGCAACAAAGTCATAAGCATGAGTGTTAAATTGAATCACTCATCACCTGAAACTAAAGAAATAGCGGATAAAGTCATCTCTATCGTAGAACAGTCCCTTATTGAAGATGGTGTGATTGACGAGCCAAAGCAAGGCGGCCGAGTTCTATTCGATGACTTTACTAACGAGAACAGGATTAATTTCTTGAACTCTCTTGCTTCTCAGCACACTGGCTACGACTTCTACCACACGAAGATTGATGATTTCAGCTTCACCCCAGATAAGGATTTGGACACAAAACATCTCAAGCAGGATACCAACCTTCTTGAGAAGGACATCAACAAACTCCGTGTATCAGGTGATTTAGAAAAGATTATTACGGTGAAGTGGAAGCACATTCACCCTTACATTAAAGCGACTAAGGTAGTCGCTACTTACACTATTGACCATAAATCCTATTCGGGTGAATGCAAGGTCTCTTACGAGTTTAGTGACTACAACAAAAGGAAGTTGGTTAATCCAGAGTTGTGTATCAACTTTGTCAAGCTAAAGCTCAAAGGCGCACCACCATCTGTTATTCATGACGTCCAGTCGATCATCATGAGAGAGATTGAAACCCGTAAGAATGAGTTACTAGCAAAATACAAGAAGCCATAAGCCCAAATATAATAAGGGAGGTAATTAAGCTTCCCTACCTTATTGAACGAAAATTACACAACACGCTGCAATACTGATAGAATGCACAGGCATTTTGCAAAGCACATTAACAACCCAGAGGTGACATTATGGGAAGAAAGCGTGTAACTACTACTCAAGAATCTAATAGCGGAAGAAATACCAAGTTTCGTGACAATTACACTGGCGAAAGCATGACTAGAAGTCAGTTCGTTAAGAAGATTGAGAGTGGCGAATACTCCAAGTACCACGTAAGAGAAATCAACGGTGTTAAAACTCCAGTATCAAACCCAGACCCAAGCAAAGACAATAACTTGGGCTAATAGGAAATGGAGTCCCTAGCTAACATTATCTGTACTAACTAACACCTCACAACTTAGCTTTTCAGCGATCTTGAAACTTTTCTTCTCACCACTCACCTTTAGATAACTTATCGCGATCAGCTTGAACACTAGAAACGCGCGGCTGACGCTCTTTCTCAGCGATGCGAGAAAATAATGTCAACTGTCCATCAACAAGTATGTCCTCAGTTGCTTTACCTGTGTATTTCATTGTCTTCAACACAACCCCACGCTTGCGAAGCTTTTGAGCCTTCTCCCTAGCATCGTGATGGCCATACCACCACACTATTAGCTCATCGCCTCTGCGTAACCCCGTCACATACTGATCACTCAATCAGAGGTTATGTCATTATCAAAAGTACGGAAAAAGGAGAGTCAGCTACTAGTGTGGAGCATCTGCTCTAACGAAGAATGGGGCGTGCGACGTGAAGTCGTATGAAGCGCTGTTCACCGCTAAACGAGTGAACCATCTGTATCACCAGATGAACCTAGGAGCCTGAATAAAGTAGCGGCTCTGACAATGTAACGAAGGTTGGTAGTTGCCGATCGGGATCTAAATCGTGAGAGGACGATCCTCCTGATAACCACAAGTCGGGTGAGTGCTAGGTAGTCAGCATGATGAACACAAGTGAATCCGCGTAAGGTGCGTTATCCTTCGAAACAGCGGAAGTGGTTAAT